>JAGTUY010000223.1 GCA_018224455.1 Desulfosarcina sp. | reverse complement strand
CTGGTTGATAAAGAGACGGGAACGCTCTGGTACCCTAAAAAGGGTGGGCTGATGGGCATTCAGGGGCACTATTTCAAACGATGGCTTCCCGAAGTGAAATCCACCGACACAAAATGGTCAAACTGGAAGAAATCGCACCCCACTACCAAGCTAATGAAATGATAGATAATACCAACCAAGGACAACAGAAAGGACACCACCATGGCCAGATTACCGATAATCACTCATGAAAAAGCGGATCAAGATACAAAAAACACCTATGACGCCATTGCATCGAAATTTGGCATGGTACCGAATATTTTCAAGGGCATGGCCAATAGTTCAGTAACCTTGAACGCCTATCTAAAACTTGACGAAATGATCACCGGCGGAAACTTTTCTCCCCTTGAGCAAGATATTGTAAGGATCGTGGTCAGCCAGGCCAACGGTTGTGATTATTGTGTTGCCGCGCATACCATAGGCCTATCCTCAAAAGGAATGGATACCGAAGAGACCCTCAATATCCGCAAAGCAACTGCTTCAGATGCCAAGCACGCGGCTTTGGTGAACTTCACCTTAAAGGTGCTTGAAACGAAAGGTTTCGTGAGCGATGGTGATCTTGAATCGTTTAAGAATGCCGGCTTCACCGATACGCATGCAGCAGAAATCACCGTCATCATCGCTCAAAAGACGTTATCGAATTTCTTTAATCATATTAACGATACCGATCTTGATTTGCCGGCTGCACAGGCCGTTTAAAGATTCCAAGCCAACAATACCAGATGGAAAGAATCGCTTCGCTCATTGCCGACGAACCGAAAACCGTCGGCGGTGCCGCTAGCGGCCCTGCGCCATATGGATTCTTGTTGGCAGGCTTGGGGGCATGCACGTCGATGACCATTAGGATGTATGCCGAACGCAAAGGGATATCCTTGGAGGATATAAAGATTGAACTGGAACACGACAAAATTCATGCGTCTGATTGTGAATCTTGTGTTCACGGGACGGCGAGGACCATGCCGCCCGTGAGGCTGGCATTAGGCGGCGTATAAATCTTTCTAATGGCATAGGGAGCTAAGGCAACGCTCCCCTGATTTCTGTTGCCCGGTCTTCAGCCGAACTATTCCGATTTCACCTTGTCGCCAGCCTCACGCAGCCGGTCGCTGATGGAACCGGTCAGATCGGCCGCTGAGCCCAAAAGATCAGCCACTTCGATCTGTCCGTTTTCACGGGCGTCCAGGGCCCATTTGCGGTAATCCTCGGCATGATGGTCATTGTGCTGAACCCAGTGATCCAATAATTTGACAAGCTTTTCTGAAAATGTCATCGGCACGTGATGATGGGCATGGCCGTGGTGATGATCGTGCCCGTGCGAGTGGGCGTGATCATGATCATGGTCGTGGTCATGATGATGAGACATATAAACTCTCCTCAGTATTATTCAGGTGTTGGCAAATTGTTGTCAGCCGTTCGTTGGTCCTCAACTTACGCCCCCCCCGGATCGAAGTCAACCGCCTGAAACCATCCTTTTTTTCCAATCAGCACTTGCCTATGCCGATAATGGCCGATAAAACCAATCAAGCGAACAATAATCAGATCCAGACTCACGGATGAATAGAAAAATGGGCAACCGCCGTTTTTGGAGAATCCGCTCCGTCATTTTGATTACCGTTTTCATCGGGCTGCTCTCGGGCGCCACGGCGGGGGCATTTTTCGCCTTCACCCGTGACCTGCCCCAGATTCGGGAACTGGAGAATTTCGAACCGTCTGCCGCCACCCGCATCTACTCGGCAGACCAAGTGCTGCTGGCCGAGCTATTTCTTGAAAAACGAACGCCGGTCAGCATCGACCAGATTCCAATGGATCTGAAATCCGCCCTGATCGTCACGGAAGACCGCCAGTTCTATACCCACAGTGGTATTGATCTGAAAGGAATTCTCAGAGCTGTGATCAAGGATATCATGGCCGGCCAGTTTGTGGAGGGTGCCAGTACCATCACCCAGCAGTTGGCCAAAACGCTGTTCTTGTCACAAGAGAAGACGATTATCCGTAAGATCAAAGAGGCCATCCTGGCCGTACAGTTGGAACGGCGCTACACCAAGGATGAATTGCTGACCCTTTATCTGAACCAGATCTATTTCGGCAGCGGGGCCTACGGCGTGGAATCGGCGGCACAGCTGTTCTTCGGCAAGCCCGCAGCAGAGATGGACCTTGCCCAGTGTGCCCTGATCGCCGGCCTGCCCAAAGCACCCTCCAGATACACCCCGCTGATCAATCCGGATCTGGCGGAAAAGCGGCGAAACCTGGTTTTGCGCCTCATGCTGAACCAGGGCCTGATTACCGACGTCAAGTACCAGTTGGCAACCCGCCAACCGGTGATGAACACGTCACGCGCAGCGGCCCCCGGTTCCGCTCCTTATTTTGTACAGTATATCAAACCGGCACTGGAGGCGGCCATCGGCCCCAGCCTGCTATACAAAGGCGGTTTGACGGTGCACACCACCCTGTCCCAGCGCCTTCAGCAAACCGCCGAAGCGGCAGTGGAAGACGGCCTGGTCCGCCTGCAGCAGAGAATGCGTTCAACAATCAAACCAAAAGCCAGCCCCCAAGGGGCGCTCGTGGCCATCGATATCAGAACCGGCGGCATTCTGGCCATGGTTGGCGGGAGGCATTTCTCCGAAAACGCCTTCAATCGGGCCGCCGATGCCCGACGCCAACCGGGGTCGGTTTTCAAGCCTGTCATTTACGCATTGGCCATCGCCCGCGGGTTCACCCAGGCCAGTCTGGTACTGGACGCACCGGTCGCTTTCAAGGGAGGAAGCAATGGCGACGACTGGCTGCCGGAAAATTTTTCCAAACAGTACCAGGGGGAAATGACCCTTCGCAAAGCCATGACCCACTCAAAAAATATACCGGCCGTCAGACTAGTGGAAAAACTGGGACCTTCGGCGGTGGTGCAGTTCGCCCACAAGTTGGGAATCGACTCACCGCTGTCGCCAAACCTGTCCATCGCTTTGGGGGCCACCAACAGCACCCTGCTTGAAATCACCGCCGCCTTTGCAGTCTTTCCCAATGGCGGTAACCATATCTCTCCCCATGGTATCTCTGAGATTCTTGATAGAGAAAATGTGTCTCTGTGGCGCGCCAGACCTGCCATTAGGCCTGTGATGACTGAAGCAGAGGCCGCCATCATGGTGGACATGCTCCAAGGGGTGGTCGAGGAGGGAACGGGAAAACAGGCACGACGACTCAATCTGCCCGTCGGCGGTAAAACCGGTACGACCAATGACTTCAAAGATGCGCTTTTCGTGGGATTCTCACCAGCGGTGGCCGCAGGGGTGTGGGTGGGCATGGATGATTCCTCACCGTTAGGGAATGAGGAAACCGGCGCACGGGCGGCACTTCCCCTCTGGATCGATTTCATGAAGGCCACCCGACCCGAATCGACGACGCTCTATTTTGACATCCCGGACAACATGAGAAGCGTGTGGATGGATCCGGTGACAGGCCGTTCGGCCGAGGATGGTGACGGTGATGCGGTAAAAGCGCTGTTTGTCAGCGGGACGGAACCCAAACAGAAATAGTGCGACCGGCAATCAGCCGTCAGCCTGCTTGGGAAGGTTGATTTTTCTCTTTTCCGGATCGATTTGCTGGCGAAAAAAGGTGGCGATGTGGCCGACCAGTCCCACCAGCTCGCAGGGAACCGCTTTCTCTATCTGCTCGACCAGGGCCAGCTTCTTCTCCTTTTCCTTGAAATCGACGAATTTGACCTTCACCAGTTCATGGTGATCCAAAGCGTCGTCCATGGCATCGACCAACGATTGGGTAAACCCTTTCTGCCCCACGAACACCACCGGTTTGAGAGCGTGGGCCAGCCCACGGAGAAACCGCTTCTGAAATCCTTTCAACCTGTCCATCGGGGCGCCTTCCTTATCGTCGCATGACCCGTTTATGGATAATCGCCACTTTGGCGGACATTCCTTCAACCTGATTTTTTACCTCGGCAACATTATTGTCCGTGCTGATGAAGATGCTCTCGATGGTATCCACGTCTGAACTCAGTTTGAGGCTCGTCTGCTTGATCTCCTGGAGCTGTCCGCTCAGATGGTACAGGAAAACGCTCACCCCGATCATCCAGATGGCCATGACGTAAACCTTCCACTCTTTTTTGATGCGGGCAACCAATGTCTCCATCGTTTTTCCTTTTCAATATTCGGCTCATTGAACACCTGAAACGCTTTGCTAAAAAGCTGCTGTGGCTTGACAAGGTATCGTTAAAGTCGACCGATTTCAAGCAATTAATAAGCAAATTGTTTTTAGTCGGGGCCTGTGCTAATAGCGATGACGACCAACACTGCGCGGGCATCGGCCCGATCGGCCACCTCATCGATTCATGAGATGTTCACCCGAATCCAGAGACCACCGATGGCAGGCACCCACGAAGAAACCGACCAGTTTGAAGGCAGCGACGGAACAACCCTTTTCTACCGCAAATATGTGCCGGAAGTCGAACGGTTACGGGTAGTCGTATCCCACGGCCTGGGAGAGCATTCAGGCAGGTACGGGCATGTGGTCGACACCCTGTGCCCGATGGGGGCATCGCTGTGGATACACGACCATCGCGGCCACGGCAGGAGCCAGGGTAAACGTGGACACATCAACGATTTCGACGACTATCTCAAGGATCTTAAAATTCTGATCGAAATGGCTGGAATGGATCGAACCGATGGGTTGCCGCTCCTTTTGCTGGGGCACAGCATGGGTGGCTTGATTGCCTTATCCTTTGTCAGAAAACACCCCGGACATATCGATGGCCTGATCGTCTCTTCTCCCCTGCTTGGCGTCCCCAAACCGCCACCGCCAATATTGAACGCCGCTGCCCGTATCCTGTCCATTGTCTGGCCGACCCTGTCTTTGAACAACCAACTGGATCCGACCCGCATCAGCCACGACGATGCCGAAGTAAGGGCGTATGTGCAAAGTAAATGGGTACACAGCAAAATCAGTGCGCGGTGGTTTGTACGGTGCATGGCTGAAATTGACGCCACCGGCGGCTCACCGGAGGCGATCGACACCCCCATCCTCATGCAGATCGCCGGAGACGACCAACTGGTCAGCACTCCCGCAGCCCTGGCCTATTTCGACACATTGACCGTGGCCGACAAAACCCTTTTCCACTATGAAAACCTGTATCACGAGATTTATAATGAACGGCTGCCCGAGCGGGAAAAGGTGCTGGCGGATTTCAAGCAATGGGTGGAGGATCGTTTCCTGTAAGCAACATTTAGGTATAGATCAGATTCAGGTTTACCGGCGGGTATTTACTGACCCCCGGCTTGGGAATCACATGCTCCGCCCCGACGGTAAGCCAGTTTACGTCTGGATTGATTTCCCGGAGCTTACCGTCGTCCGGCGGGCGGGAGTGGTCGGTATAGGCATAGGTAGCCTGGAAGATGCATACATTGTGCTTGCCCTTCTTCGCAATGACATAGTTCTTCTTGAAGGTCGGTGGAGGCATCTTCTGGGACTCGGCAATCTGCCGGACATCGTCGTTGGAGAAACGAACCAGCGCCGCCTTTGAGACACCGCGTTCGGAAATGCGGTACAGCGCCCGGGACTCGCTGCTGCCGGCATAAACGGTGGAGATGCATGGAATCCGTTTAAGGTACTGGGCCGCCACCATTGCCGCGGTTCGCCGGCCGCCCACCATCACCGGCATGCCATAATACTCGAAGAGCTTGCGCTGGGCCAGTTCGGCGTATTTGTCACCCTTCTCATAGAGGTCTTTGGATATATACCGAAGGCTCTGGGCCAGATCTTCGGCCGCGTCGGCGATGGGCCAGTCGACCCTTACATGGTAGTGGGTCAGGCCATAGCGATTGGCCGAGCGGTTTGTGGGGTCGCGCTGGATCAACAGCGCATAATCCACCGGCAACAGCAAATTGATGAAATCATAGAACTGAACGGAGTCCAGGTATTTATGGGTCCGGTCGAACTTGTCCGGCAGGGGAAGCGCCTTGGATTCCAGCAGGTTGGTCTTGGTGGGTTTGTTTACATCGAAAAAACGAATGTACTTCTTGTGAATCGCCGGAATGACGTCCTCCACGAAGATCACCAGAAAAGTCTTCTGGCTTTCGTACTCGATGCCGGGAATTCGCGCACGAGGCTTGAGTTCCCTTTTTTCAATGAACGGATAGGGCAGTTGCCGGTCGGCAAACTGTTGGTAGGACTGGATCAGCGCATAGTCGAGCATAAATTGATCCAGTTCGTCTCTGAATAGCTCGTAATAGGAACGGCGCAGGCGGTTGAATTGACTGAGTTCTTCTCGGACGCTCCAAAAAGCCACTGCAATTCCTCTCAGGCTCGGACGGATTGTGCCGTTGGTGTTGAAGGCTACGATGCCACGGATACTATTGATATTCTCATCTAACACAGTTGTTTGCAGGGGTCAACGGCTTCCGGGCGTTTTTCTATTCAGTTTTTCCATCCATCGATAGATTGTTTCCCGATGCCTGATGCTCAGCGCTGCCGCCAGCACCATCACCCCAAAAACCACCGCAAAGACGGCGTAGTTTTTTTGGAAGAGGAATTCTCCCTGCAGGCTCAGCATCAAGGTGCCGGGCATTCTGCCGATCGAGGCGATCAGCAAAAAGGCTTTGAGGGGAATGGCCGTGATTCCCAGAAACAGGCACAGGTAATCTTTGGGGAAACCAGGGAAGATAAAAAGAATGAGCAAAACGATGATGCCCTGCCGCTTCAACAAACGATCGAAGCGCGCCATTTTGTCGGTCGGGATCCATCGCCGGACATAGCGGCGGCCGAGGAATCGGCCGATGGCAAAATTTATCCAGGAGCCCGCGGCCAATGCCAGGCTGGAGTAGATGAAGCCCCTGGCAGTGCCGAAGATGTACCCGCCGATAAATCCGGTGGCCTCGCCCGGGACCGGTGCCAGCACCACCTGAAGGACCTGAAGCGACATGAAGGCCAGCGGCGCCCCACGGCCAAAAGCGGCGACAAACTGCTCGACTTGATCACGGTCTGAGATCCACCGGTAGGCAGTCATCAGGCCGGCGGCGATCTCTTGGCGGAACACCAGCACCGACAGCAGAAGACCCATCAGAAGACAGACAACCCAGAACCATTTTTTTGCTTTACCTGTTTTCAATGGCCTCCCCGGAGAATCAATGTGAACAGGAAGATGGCGGGTGTCAGCGATCCGTCAATGCGGCTACGCCGGGAAGGATTTTGCCCTCAAGAAACTCCAGGGACGCACCGCCGCCGGTTGAGATGTGGGTCATTCGATCGGCCAGGCCCGCTTTTTCAACGGCCGCTGCCGAGTCACCACCACCGATCACGGTAATGGCGCCCTTGTCCGTGGCCGAGGCCATGGCCCGGGCCACGGCATAAGTGCCGACGGCTGTGGCATCGATTTCAAACACCCCCATGGGTCCGTTCCACACGATGGTCCGGGCATCCGCCAGAATACCTGTGAACTGCGATGCGGAAGCCGGCCCGATATCAAGGCCGAATCCGTCTGCGGGAATGGCATCAACGGCCACGGGAGACAGTTCGCCGACGCTTCTGCTGTCGAAGTCGAAACGGTCGGCGCACATGCAGTCCACCGGCAGAACCAGTTTGTTCCCCCCCTTGTCCAGCAGGGACCGGGCAAGGTCGATTTTGTCCGGCTCCACCAGTGAGCGGCCGATCTCCAAGCCGTTGGCCTTGAAGAAGGTGTAGGCCATGCCGCCGCCGATGATCAGCCGGTCCACCTTGGGCAGCAGACTGTCGATGACGTCGATCTTTCCCGAAATCTTCGCACCACCTAGAATGGCCACGAAGGGCCGCTTGGGCGCATCCAGGGCCTCACCCAGGTAGGCGATCTCCCGTTGGATGAGAAAACCCATGGCGCAGCGATCCATGAAGCGGGTCACGCCTTCGGTGGAGGCGTGTGCCCGATGGGCCGTACCGAAGGCGTCGTTGACGTACACGTCTGCCAGTTTGGCCAGACTCCGGGCGAATGTCTCGTCGTTGTCCGTTTCGGCCTGGTGAAAGCGCAAATTTTCCAGCAGCACCACCTCACCGGCCGAAAGCGCCTGAACGGCGGTTTCGGCGGGGGGTCCGATGCAGTCGTCGGCGAATGCCACCGGTTGTCCCAGCAGCTTTCCCAGTTCGCGGGCGCAGGGTTTTAAGGAAAGCTCGGGCAGTCGCTTTCCCTTGGGCCGTCCCAGATGGGACATCAGAATCAGACGGCCGCCGCGTTCGAGGATGTCACGGATGGTGGGCAGGGCCGCCCGCAATCGCTTGTCGTTGGCAACCTGTCCCTTTTCCAGTGGAACATTAAAATCAACGCGCATGAGCACACGGCGACCGTTGACGTCAAGATCGGAAACGGTAAGTTTTGCCATGGTTTCTCCTTTGATGAAGCGCCTAAAAAAGGTCAAAAGCCAACCGTTTATTGGAATTTTGACCTCTCCAAGATTGATGATTGAAAAGCCCCTTCTCCAAGATCACAAGGTTTAGAATGTTGATTTTGACCATTGTAATTTATTTATCATTTGGTTTTTGGCTAGTGTTATTTAACTTTCTTTTGTTTTTGTGCGCTCAAGGCCTTTTTGCGGGACCAGCGTTCAAAAAAACCCACCCTGCCGGATTCGTAGGCCCGGTCCACCATCTCCTGGTGGACGGCGATGCCGCCCTTGTCCGTTATGGCTTTTCTCAGACATGCGGTCTTGTAGCAGCACGGCATGCAGGATTCCGGCGTCTCTCTCAACCCTTCGCCCCCCATGGGAAAGACGCTGTCAAGGTCTGCGAAACAAGGAGGGAATTTTTTCTGATTCACGGTCATCGTTAGTTCTCACTATACTATCTTATCATTCCGGTGCCCGGCTCGTCGGAGATGCTACCGGGAGTCGACGGCGGCGTTGATACTGGCCATGTGGCCATGATCGGCAAAGCTGAAGTAGCCTTCGGTGCCGATGATCAGATGCTCATGAACGGTGATGCCCATGACCCCGCAGGCCTGAGCCAGCCGCCGGGTGATGGCCATATCATCGGGCGACGGCGCAGGGTCTCCGGATGGATGGTTGTGGGCGAAAATCACGGCGGCAGCCCTGTGGGCCAGCGCGGCGACCACCACCTCACGGGGATAGACGGCGCTGGCGGTAATGGTCCCGGTAAAAAGGGTTTCGGCGGCAATCACCCGGTTTTTGGCATCCAGGTAGACGGCCACAAAGCACTCTCTTTTTTTATCACGGATGGTTTGATTGAGATAGTCGAAAAGTTCCCGCGAGTTGCTCAGGGTCTCTTTTCCCTCAAGCCGCTGCTGAAGGTATCGGCGGGAAACAGCCGGGACCAGCTTCAGCCCCAGCAGATTGATCGGTCCGATGCCCGGCACCTGGCACAGGTCTGCCGGCGCCGCACCCAGGACGCCCTGAAGGGTCTTGAAGCGGCTTAAGGCCGCTTTGGCCGCATCCTTGCAGTCCTTGCGGGGCGTGCCCAATGTGAGCAGCAGTTCGATAAACTCATAATCGGCGAAACCATCGAGCCCGGATTTGAGAAACCGTTCACGCAGCCGCCGCCGGTGCCCCTCTCCCTTGTGGGGTGTTTTTTTGCGGTCTTCCGTCACTGGTTTGCTACCTTTGGTATATACTTTAATCGGATAAACCGGAAACAACAAATCACAAGCACCAATTTCCAAACAAATTCCAAATTACAACTCCCAAATCTCAAACAAGGGATAGAATCAACTAATGATCGCAATTTTGATTTCTTCCAATACTGATGATCGAAATGCCCTTTCTCCAAAATGATCAGGTTTGGAATTTTGAATTTGGCTTTTGTGATTTGTTTGTGATTTGTTTTTTGATTTTTGTAATTTATTTGCTACTCAGGTTTCATCCAGCTCCTGCTTCAAATCCCTTGTCATCAACTGGAAAAGGGCGGTCTTGGGATCCATATCATCGTAAAGCACATGGTAAACGGCGTGGGAAATGGGCATTTCGACATCCCGTTCGCGGGACAGGTTGTAAACCGAACGAGCCGTTTTCACTCCCTCGGCCACCATGTGCATCCCGGCCAGCAGATCCTTGAGCTTTTTTCCCTCGCCGATCTGTTTGCCGATGGTGTGATTGCGGCTCAGGTCGCCGGTGCAGGTAAGGATCAAATCCCCGACGCCGGCCAGGCCGGTGAAGGTTCTCGGCTGCGCCCCCACGGCCAGGCCCAGCCGGCGGATCTCGACCAATCCGCGCGTGATCAGGGCGGCACGGGTATTGAGTCCCAACCCCAGCCCGTCGATCACCCCGGCAGCGATGGCGATGACATTTTTCACGGCAGCCCCCAGTTCGGCCCCAATCACGTCATCGATGGTGTATACCCGGAAATAGGGAGTGACAAACACCTGCTGGACAAATTCCGCCAAATCGGTGTCACTGGACGCCACGGTCACTACAGTAGCCATCTGGCGGGCCACCTCCTTGGCGAAGCTGGGTCCCGTGAGCACGGCCAGCCGGTCCGATGACAACCCTGGTATGACCTCGGCCAGTACGCCGGACATGGTCAGATGCGTCTGGTTCTCGATCCCCTTGGACGCGCTGACCACGACGGTGTCCGGCCCGATGGCATGCCCGCAGCGCTCGATCGTCCGGCGGGTGACATGCGAGGGGGTGACCACCAGCACCAGATCCTTTTCGGCTACGACCGATTCCAGATCCCCGGAGGGATGAAGATTGTCGGACAGGGTAACCCCGGGCAGAAATCGCTGGTTCTCCCGCTTCTCCAGCATCTGCGCCTTCACCTCGGATTCATATACCCAATGGTCGACGGCGAAGCCCTTGACGGCCAGCAGGTTGGCCAAAGCGGTTCCCCAACTGCCGGCGCCGACGACACCAATTCGCGTGGTCTTGACCGCCACCGTGGTTCTCATAGGGTCTATTCCTCCGGCGATTCGCTTGACGCCGCTTGGCCATCCGCCGATTCACCGTTATCTACTTCAGTTTCAGCCAACCCGGCGGCACTGACCACCCGCTCCCCGGATTCCATGTCCATCAGCCTCACACCCTGGGTGTTGCGGCTGATGACCGACGTGCCGGAAACGGGGCTGCGGATCAGCTTGCCCGTATCGGTCACCAGCATCAGGTCGTCTTCGTCCTGAACCAGGATGATGCTCACCACCTGACCGTTGCGCTCGCTGGTCTTGATTGAGATGACACCTTTGCCGCCACGCCGGTGGATCGGGTATTCGTCTATGGATGTCCGTTTGCCGTAGCCGTTTTCGGTTACGGTAAACAGCGTCTGGCCGTGTTGAAGCACTTCCATGCCCACCACGCGGTCGTCCTTGCTCAGTCGCATCCCCCGCACCCCTCGGGCGGTCCTGCCGGTCGGGCGGACATCCGATTCATGGAAGCGGATGGATTTGCCCATGGCGGACCCCAGAAACACATTCTGGGTGCCGTCGGAAAGCTTCACCGCAATCAGTTCATCGCCCTCTGCCAGCCTCAGGGCGATAATCCCGCCGATCCGGGGACGGCTGTATGCCATAAGATCCGTCTTTTTCACCGTCCCGTTGCGGGTGGCCATGAGCACGTGCAGCCCCGGCTCAAAACCGGGAACAGCCAGCACGGCGGTCATCCATTCGCCGTCGGCAAAATCCAGCAGGTTGACGATGGCCTTGCCCCGGCTCTGGCGGCCGGCCTGTGGGATGTCGTAGACCTTGCACCAGTAGACCTTGCCCAGGTTGGTAAAAAAGAGGAAATAGTGATGGGTGGAGGCCACGAACAGGTGCGAGACAAAATCCTCTTCCTTGGTGCCCATGGCGGTCTTGCCTTTGCCCCCGCGCCGCTGGCTTTGATACAAGGTGATCGGATTGCGCTTGATGTAGCCGGTGTTGGTGATGGTCACGACCATGTCCTCTTCGGCAATCATGTCCTCGATGGTCAATTCCCGAGAATATTGCAGAATCTCGGTCCGGCGCCCATCACCGAATTCTCCCTTGAGGATGTCCAGCTCGTTTTTGATGATGCCCAGCACCAGCTGTTCGCTGCCCAGAATTTCCTTGAAACGCGCAATGTCTTTGAGCACGGCATCGTACTCTTCAACGATTTTGTCCCTTTCCAGGCCGGTGAGCCGCTGCAGCCGCATATCCAAGATGGCCTGGGCCTGGATGACGGAAAGGCCGAAAGTGGCCATGAGCCGCTCCCTGGCTTCCACAGGCGTCTTGGATTCGCGGATCAGCTTGACCACGGCATCCAGGTTGTCCAGGGCCACCTTCAACCCTTCCAGAATATGGGCCCGGGCTTCGGCCTTGTTCAGGTCGTAGCGGGTACGCCGAATGACGATCTCCTTGCGATGAAGGACGAAATACTCCAGAATCTGCTTCAGGTTGAGGACCTGGGGCCGGTTGTTGACCACCGCCAGCAGGATGATCCCGAAACTGCTCGCCATCTGGGTGTGCTTGTACAACTGGTTGATGATGATGCCGGCCATGTGGTCCTTTTTGACTCCCATGGCAATGCGCATGCCCCGCCGGTCCGACTCGTCGCGCACATAGCGCAACCCTTCGATGGTCTTGTGCTTCATCAGCTCGGCAATCTTTTCGATCAGCCGCGCCTTGTTCACCTGGTAGGGAATCTCGGTGACCGCGATGGTTTCCTGCCCGGTTTGCTTATCCTCTTCCACCGTCACCCGTGCGCGCGTGCGCACAATGCCCCGGCCCGTCTCATAGGCGTCCTGGATACCCTGAGTACCGTGAATAATGCCTGCAGTTGGAAAATCCGGGCCTGGGATGTGGGCCATGAGTTGCCCGCAGGTAATCCCCGGATTGTCGATCAAGGCCTTGATCCCTTCGATCACCTCGGAAAAGTTGTGGGGGGGAATATTGGTAGCCATGCCCACGGCAATCCCGGACGATCCGTTGACCAGCAGCGCTGGGAATTTGGCCGGCAGCACCGATGGTTCGGTGAGAGACTCATCATAGTTGGGAACCACGTTGACGGTCTCTTTATCCAGGTCCTCGAGCATCTCCTGGGCCAGCCGCGTCATGCGAATTTCCGTGTATCGCATGGCTGCCGCCGGGTCACCGTCGATGGAGCCAAAGTTGCCCTGGCCGTCCACCAACGGGTAGCGCATGGAAAAATCCTGGGCCAGTCGGACGATGGTGTCATAGACGGCACTGTCGCCATGGGGATGATATTTACCAATCACGTCACCCACGATGCGGGCCGACTTCTTGTAGGGCTTGTTATAGTCGTTTTTCAGCTCCCGCATGGCGTAAAGCACACGCCGGTGAACGGGTTTGAGCCCGTCGCGAACATCGGGAAGCGCCCGGCCGATAATCACACTCATGGCGTAATCGAGATAAGACTTCTTCATCTCCGCTTCGATGCTGATCTCGGGGCTTTGCAGAATTTCGGTTGTGTTGTCGCTCATGATCGTGAATTATCCTTGATCTGGCCATCCCGGCACCGGCTGGACCGCTGGTCCACCTTCACGGCCGGTCTGGTTTGGGTTGTGAGTGTTCAATAAATGCTTGGTAACTGGTGTGGTAGATATTGGTAAACGTGAGAAAGGCGGTGGCAATCAGCGGGCCATAGATGATCCCGAGAATACCGAAAATATTAAGGCCGCCGATAATGGACAAAAACACCACCAGGGTATGCATCTGAACCCGCTTTCCCACCACCCTGGGCTTTAATAGGTATTCGACACTGCCGGACAATAGCAGATAAAATATCAGGAAAAAAAGGCTGGCACCGATACGCCCTTTTAAAAAGAGAAAAATCACCGTGGGAATGAACACCGCACCGATGCCGATAATCGGCAAGAATGCCAGCAGGGACATGATCACACCCCACAAAAATGCGGATTGCAGACCGAACAGCCAGAAAATCATCCCCCCGGCGACACCCTGAATAGCTCCGCACAACCCATTGCCCACGAGGATGGCCCCGGCCATGTCGCTGAACTTACCGATGAGCTGGGCGTCCTGGTCTTCGGGGAGGGGCGACAGATCGATGAGAAACCGCACCAGCTTCGGACCGTCGATGAGCAGGAAAAAAATAACCAGCAGCATGAGGAAAAAACTGGCCAGAAAGGACAGGGTGTTAGAGGCAATGGATCGGGCCTGGTCGTAAAGAAACAGGCCCACCGCCCTGCCGATGTCGGAAATGGTTTTGTTCAGCTCCTCTCCGGTGATGGCGACATCGAACCTGTTCAGCAGCGGGTTGATTCGGTCCAGCAGGGCACTGTTGGTAAAATGGGTATTGATGAAGCTGGAAAGGGCCGGACTTTTAGCCAGTTGGATCAGCTCGAAAGCCTCCTGGGCCAGAACCCCCACGAAAAAAACGATGGGGATGAACAGGATAAAGAAAATCAGCAGGCAAGTTAACAGCGAGGCGAACCCGGGACTGATTTTTTCATGGGCCGCCAGCAACCGGTAAACCGGATAAAATGCACCGGCGACAACGGCGCCCAGAACGATGATTGAAAGGAATGGCGACAGCAGCCATCCCATCAAAGCAATGGAAATGAGAAAGCAGGCCAAAAAAAACCACAAAATCGCATTTTGGGAGGTCCGATCCTCCATGGTTCCTCCAGTAACCGGCAATGGTATCACGATGCCTCGGGGCATAACGCAATCTGCGCAAACGCCTGATCAAAATGGGAAAAGGCATTTGCGCAGAATTGATGTTGGATGTGTCAGACGCGGATGGTCAATGGTCAGCCGGAATCAGACAGGAATTTGGCGAAACCGCTCACTTGCTGACAAAGGCGCCGACTGCGAGATAGAGCAATGTCACATAAACCGCCACCGGAACGTAGCTGCCGGCTATCCCGTAAACGATCCCGCCGCCGATAATGGCGGGAACTGCGCAAAACACAAGGATCCCCAATTTTCTGCTGATATGCATATTTTTCAATCTCCTGTCGCCGCTTTAGGCGAGGGGTTTTTTTTCCTTCGCTAAAACCGGCCGATATTTAACAATAACAGCCGAAAAAGTAAAGAAAAAAATCACCTTTCGACGATCATCGCCATGCCCATGCCGCCGCCGATACACATCGTGATCAACCCGGTGGAATAGCCTTTGCGCTTCATCTGGTTCATGCCGCTGACCATCTGCCGGGCGCCGGTACAGCCGATGGGATGCCCGATGGAAATGCCGCTGCCCAGTTCGTTGGGCCGGTCGACCTGGACGCCCAGCTCACGCATGCAGCCGATGGCCTGGGAGGCAAAGGCCTCGTTGAGCTCGATCATGTCGATGTCATCCAGGGTCATGCCCGTGGCGGTCAGCACTTTTTTCACCGCAGGCACCGGTCCCAGT
>JAGTUY010000222.1 GCA_018224455.1 Desulfosarcina sp. | reverse complement strand
TCTCAACACCCTGCTGCCTGAGCGTTCGGGTTGCACTGAACCCGTCCATGACGGGCATGTTGACGTCCATGAGAATCACGTCGTACGGCTGGGCCGTGGTCTTTTCCACCCCCACCTGACCGTTCTCCGCCTCGTCCACCATCAGCCCGGCGTCCTGCAGCAGCAGCTTGAGCAGTTCCCGGTTCTCGGCCCCGTCATCCACAACCAACACACGCGCGTCGGGGAACTGCCAGACTGCCTGTTCTGTGGCCGTCTGCACCTTCGCTGCATTCTCCACCTCATCCGGCTGCAGGAAGGGCACCGCCTTTACATCCCCGGTGGCCACGGCCACCGTGAAGGTGCTGCCCTTGCCCGGCTCACTCTTGACCGTGACGTCGCCGCCCAATGCACGGGCGAACTTGCGACTGATCGAAAGGCCCAGCCCGGTGCCGCCAAAACGGCGCGTGATCGCCGAGTCGGCCTGGGTAAACGGGTCGAAGATGGTTTCGATTTTATCCGCGGCGATGCCGATGCCGCTGTCGGTAATATCGATTAACAGCGAGGGCTTGGATGAAGCGGACACAAAACGGCAGGCCACCGTGACCTGGCCCTTCTCGGTGAACTTGATGGCATTGCCCACCAGATTGAAGATAATCTGCCGAAAGCGCGCCGGATCGGTCTGGATCTGCTGCGGCAGTGCGCTGCGGGCCTCGAAGGTCAGCCGGATCCCCTGTTCCTGAGCCTTGAGGCCCAGCATCTGCAGCACTTCGTGGAGAATCCGGTGGGGTTCGGCCCAGGCCGCCTCCATTTCCAGCTGACCGGATTCGACCTTGGACAGGTCCAGGATATCGTTGATCAGTTCCAGCAGGTTGGTTCCGCTGGCGTGAATGGTATTGAGGTAACGCAGGCTGTCCGCCGGATCTTTTCCGAAACCCCGTTTGAGGATTTCCGTGAAACCGAGAATGGCGTTCATGGGCGTTCGGATTTCATGGCTCATGTTGGCCAAAAATGCGCTCTTGGCCTGGTTGGCGGCTTCGGCCTGCTCTTTGGATTGGCGCAGCTCGATCTCCTTGTTTTCCAGCTGGGTGATATCGTCAAAACTGACCAGCACGCCGGCGTATTTGCCGCCGGCACCCAGCACCGGAGAGCAGTTGACATTAAAGGTCAACCATGTCCGATTGGCGCGACGCAGTCGCAGGGTACGGTTGATCTGGGCTTCGCCGCTGATCAGCGCCTGCACCCAAGGTCGGTCGGGTGGCTTGATCTTTTTTCCGCTTTTATCCATCCAGGGAAGGTCGCCGGCCCGGTAACCGAGAAGATTGTCCGCCGCCCTGCCGAGCATGACCGCGAACGATTTGTTGGCCAGCACAATCTGTTCTTTGTGATCCAGCACCAACAGGCCGCCGGCCAATGTGTCCAGGGCCGAGCGAACCCGTCCGGGAATGGCCCGGGACGGGTCCAGTTGGCGCAGCACCTTGCCCAGATAGAAGTAAAACCCGACGTAGCAAAGCAGGCCCATGAACCCAATCATCCGCAGCATCGGATGGTGGGTCAACCCGATGAAACCACCGGGATCCAGCGCCTCGAAACGCAGCTCCAGCTGCCCCCATTTCTGCTCACCGGACCATATGGGCACCCGCACTTGCGTGTCCATGGAGTGTTCGCCGCTCATCTCCTGCCAACGATCGGCATGCCCGGGTGTCGTGACCAGCGCCGCCCCGTCGTGCCGGCGCAGGCCCAGCGACAACAGATCGGGGTTTCTATCCACCAGCAGCTCAAAATTGCTTTTCAGGTAACCAAAATCGGTGGACAACACGGCCGATGTAGCATGCACGGCGATGGCCTCGGCCAACACCGTACGCCCCTGTCGCACGGCAATGGCGCTGTCCGGCACGATGCCGAGAAAAAAGCCCAGCATGACCACACTGATCGTCAAGCCCAAAAGCCCGATAACTACCCGGTGTTTGACATTCAATCGTTTCATGGCCTGTTATGTTTCTCCATGGTGTCCAACGATGCTCCCGTGGGTTTCTTTTTGGCCGCTTTTTCCTGCGGCTTGCGGTCGATGATCGACGCCAGGGATTCATCGTCATCGAGATCGTCTTCGCCTCTTCTACCTGCCAAAACCGGCAGCGGATCCAAAATCTGCCAGGCGGGAATGGAGGAGAGCAGAGAACTGAGCAGCATGCCGCCCCGGATCAGCCAGATGACATAACCCACCGACAGGCCCGTGGACACGGCGATGGCGGAGCCTAAAACCGTCTGGTTGAAGGCAATCTCGCCGGCCATCTCTTTTTTTACATCGTCCAGAGAATTGACCATGTTCAGATAGGCGCGCGCCGCCATCCGATGGCGCAGGTCTGTCTGTTGTTCCGCCCGTTCCAGTCCTGTATTGGTTGGCGCACCTTCCTGCAAAACGCTGGATTTGTTGAACTGGCGCTGTGCAATCGCTTTCACCGTGGTGTCCGTTGCCAGCATCCGACCCAACTGACCGACGGCTTTAATTAGAAAGGGTGTGCGCGCCGCAACTAAACCGGGAGTCTGCGAGACGGGTACCTGGACGTCAACGACCGTCACCGGCGGGTCGACCGCTTCGGGGACACTTTCCACCGGTTCCGCCTCCGGTTCGGCTATGGCTTCGATCGTCTCCGCAGGGGTGTCGGGCCCAGGTTCCACCGTATCCCCACTGTCTGTAGAATGGTCTACGACCGTTGTGGTGGGGGGTGGTGTCACGGCAACCGCAGCCGTCACCGAGAGGGTCTGGAAAGCCGTGTCATCCGGGACACCGCCCACGGCCGTGTCGTCAACCACCACGGTCACGTCCAAATTCGGGTTTCCCACGGCATCGAGGAGGAC
>JAGTUY010000221.1 GCA_018224455.1 Desulfosarcina sp. | reverse complement strand
CTCAACCGGTTCCGGATCAATTTCCGCAATCACCGCAAAATCGTGGTCGTGGATGGCGAAAAGAGCTGGGTGGGCGGCCACAATCTGGGTGATGAATACCTGGGCCGGGGCCGGCGTTTCGATGTCTGGCGGGATACCCATGTGAAGATGGAGGGCCCGGTGACGCTGGCGGTGCAGCTCTGCTTTGCCGAGGACTGGCACTGGGCCAGCGGGCAGCTTCCGGATATTTCCTGGGATCCGCCGGCCTGCATCGGCAGTGAACCGGTCCTTTGCATTCCAACCGGTCCCGGGGATCTGGTGGAAAGCGGTTCGCTGATGATGGTACAGGCCATTAACCTGGCCAGGCATCGGTGCTGGATCCTGACCCCCTA
This sequence comes from Desulfosarcina sp., assembly GCA_018224455.1. Taxonomy (GTDB): domain Bacteria; phylum Desulfobacterota; class Desulfobacteria; order Desulfobacterales; family Desulfosarcinaceae; genus Desulfosarcina. The sequence continues at coordinate 4,011 of JAGTUY010000221.1, read as the reverse complement.
TTTCGTGCCGGATGTGGCGGTGATCAAAGCGCTGCAACTGGCTTCCATGCGGGGGGTGGATGTGAGGATCCTGATTCCCGCCAATCCGGATAAGCGGGTTGTCTGGTGGGCGGCGCACAGTTACCTGTTTGAAGTAGCCGTGGCCGGGGTCCGGATGTACACCTACCGCAAGGGCTACATGCACCAGAAGGTTTTTCTGGTGGACGACACCCTGGCCGGCATCGGCACGGTCAATCTGGACAACCGCTCACTGCGGATCAATTTCGAGATCACCATGGCCTTTACCGATCCCGACTTCATCGGGCGGGTAGAGAAGATGTGTCGCGACGATTTTGCCATGGCCGATCCGCTGACCACCGACGAGGTCTATCGCCGGTCTCTGGCCTTCCGCCTGGCGATTCGGGCGGCGCGGCTCTTTTCACCGATATTGTGATCGGTATGATTAAATCAAAGATTAAAATAAGAACGAAATATGTGCCGGCCGGCATCAAGATTCTTTATGAGGACCGGGACATCATCGTGATTGACAAGCGCTCAGGGCTGTTGAGCGTCAAGGCCCATTACGAAGCGGAAAAGACGGCGCATCATCTGCTGACCAATTATGTCCGCAAGGGCAACCCGAAGTCAACGATCAACCTGTTTGTCGTCCATCGGCTGGACAGGGGCACATCCGGCGTGATGGTCTTTGCTAAAAGTTATCACGTTCGTGAGCAATTCGCCGCCCAGTGGGAACATGTGGAAAAGACATACATCGCCGTCGTGCATGGTACCTTGGTGGAAAAAAGCGGCCTTATCGAATCGTTTCTTGCCGAGGGAGACGATTATAAAATGCGATCGGTTGAGAACCCAAAGGATGGCGTTTTTGCCAGAACCCAATACAACGTCATCAAATCGTCCAAAAATTGTAGTCTATTGGAGATTCAGCTGCTGACGGGAAAAAAAAATCAGATACGTGTTCACCTGGCCGAAAAGGGGCATCCCATTGTCGGTGATAAAAAGTATACCCAGGGGGCCAAGGGACGTTTGGCCTTGCATGCATTGTCGATCCGCTTCAAACACCCCTTTACCAATCAAGAAATGACATTTGAAACCAAAATGCCCGACTATTTTTTGACTTTTTTTTCGGACCCGACGATTAATTGATGCCGTAAGCCTTGAGCTTCAACTGCAAGGTTCGGCGGCTGATGCCCAGCGTCTCCGCCGTGCGTGTCCGGTTCCCACCCATGTCTTCCAGGGTTTTCAGGATCATCTCCTTCTCCACCTCCTTCAGCGATCGGCCCGAGGCCAGCACCGGCTCTCTCGGCCGTTCAGCGGCGCCACGATCCTGGAGGGTGTCAGGAAAGTGCTCCGGGCCCACCATATCCCCCCTGGCCATGATCACCGCCCGTTCGACGACGTTCTCCAGTTCACGGACATTGCCCGGCCAGGCGTGTCGCAGCAGGAGATCCATGGCCCGGGGCAGGAAGCCTTTGAGGCGGCGGTGGTTCTTTTCGGCATACCGCTCGAGAAAAAAGTCGGCCAGCAGCGGTATGTCGGTCGAGCGGTTTCTCAGGGGGGGCACCTTGACCATGACGACGTTGAGCCGATAGTAGAGGTCTTCCCGGAAACGGCCGGCGGCAATCTCATCTTCCAGGTTGCGGTTGGTGGCCGAGATGATCCGGGTGTCGACGTTCACCGTCCGGGAGCCGCCCACCGGCTCAAACTCCCCTTCCTGCAGGACGCGCAGGATCTTGGCCTGGGTGGCCGGCGCCATTGCGGCGATTTCGTCCAGAAAGAGGGTTCCTAGGTCCGCCAGCCGGAAGCGTCCCTTCTTGGGCCCGGTGGCACCGGTAAAGGCGCCTTTCTCATGTCCGAAAAGCTCGTTCTCCAGCAGCGTTTCGGGCAGGGCGGCGCAGTTGACCTTGATAAAGGGGCGATCCTTGCGGGGACTGTTGTGGTGAATGGCGTTGGCCACCAGCTCCTTGCCGGTGCCGCTTTCGCCCTGGATCAGGATCGTGGCATCCGACGGGGCCACCAGGGACAGGGTTTCGAAGAGCTCCCGCATGGAGGGGCTGCGGCCGATGATGTCCCCGAAATCAAAGCGCGCGTCCAACCGCTCCTTAAGGTTGATATTTTCTTCTTCAAGCCGGCGGTGATTCAGGGTTTTGAGCACCAGGATTTTCAGTTCATCGACGTCGATGGGCTTGGTGAGGTAGTCGTGGGCCCCGGCCTTGAGGGCCTCGACGGCCGAGCGCACCGATCCGTAAGCGGTCATTATGACCACCGGGGTGCCGGGACTGATCTCGCGCATCTTTTTCTGGGCGGCATCGCCGTGCATGCGCTTCATGCGCAGGTCCATGAGCACCAGATCGAAAATCGTCTTCTCCACGGCCAGGCAGGCCGCGTCGCCGTCGTCGGCCTCGTGCACCTGGTAGCCCTCGGTCGAAAGAACGGCCTTGAGCATGGTTCGATGGGAGGCGTCATCGTCTACTACAAGGATTCTGGTTGTCATGGGTTTGCCTTCATATCCCTTAATAAAAGCGTGAATCGGGTGCCGCTGCTTTTTCCCGGCAGCGGGCTTTCAACACGGATGCCGCCGTCGTGGTTTTCGGCGATTTTACGCACCATGGCCAGGCCCATGCCGGTGCCGCGCTCACGGGTGGTGTAAAAGGGTTCGAAAATTTTCTCCTGAACCGCCGGATCGATTCCCGGGCCGTTGTCCGTCACCTGGATTTTTACACCGTCGCCTGCATTGAAGGTGCGCGCCCTGACGTCCACGACCCCTTCCGTTTCCGCGGCGTTGATGGCATTGAGCATCAGGTTGAGCAGGGCCTGGGTGACCTGATTCGGATCCAGCCATAAGGGCGGTATGCCGGGTTCACAGTCAACCTGGATGTCGATGGCATGAGTGTTGGCATCGGCGGACACCAGGGAAACCACATGATCGATGAGATCGGGAAGCATGGTGGATTCGGGCTCCAGGGTCATGGGTCGTGAAAAATTGAGCAGGTCGGTCACCACGCGGTTGATGCGGTCGATCTCACGCACCATGACATCGGCGTATTCCCGTTCGGGCGTCTTTTCCCCGTGGCCCCGCCCCAAAAGGTAAGCAAATCCGCGGATGGAACTGAGCGGGTTGCGGATCTCGTGAGCCACTCCGGCGGCCAGTCGGCCGATGGCCGCCAGCTTTTCCGCACGTCGCATCTGTTCCTCCAGCAGGTAATAGCTTCGGATCACGATAAAAAAATAGACCACACCGCCGCCCAATGCCAGGACGATGCCTGCCATGATCATGGCGTGCTGGAGATCCGACCGCCGGGCGGCGTCGTAGACGGTCATGGTCATTCCCAGGTACACCGTGGCGCGTGAATGGAAATGGGTCGGTGATGCGGCGGTGGCCTCCGAGGACGATGGCAGGGTGGCGGTCAGGTGGATGCCCATGGACGCAAAGGGTTTGGCCACTTCATAAACGTGGGTGCCGTCAGCCAGGCGGCGCACCCGGGTTCGGACATCTGCGGCCCGCTCGAAATCAGGGCGCCACAGCGCCCGCGTGCCTTCCAGGGAGGGGATGGAGTGGTGAATCACGTCGCCGTCAGCGTCGACCAGGTAGAGGTAGTTGACGTCGCCGGACCTGCCGATTTCGTGGACCAGGTTCCCGATGGCATCCCTGCCGGCCATTTGCATCATCATGCCGGCCCGGGCCCCGGCTTCCAGCGCATTGATCAGGGTCAGGGCCTGGCGTTGGACGGTTTGCACGGCGGCATTTCTCTCCCGGTTGAGGTTGCGGTAGGTGGAGACGCTGATAAAGACCAGCAGCAGCAAAACGACAAAAAGGATGGAAAGGGCGGTCAGGTAGAGTTGTCGACGGGGGACGACGGTCATGGCCGGATTGGTCCCTTGGCTGAAGATGGTCGCTTGAGTCGATAAAGCGTTTCAAAAAAAATATAATACGGCGACGGCGCAAGTGCAAATTTTTTACGCACTTTTCAATTTGATTAAGCCTGGATGTGTAAAATTTACGCACTTATCTCT
>JAGTUY010000220.1 GCA_018224455.1 Desulfosarcina sp. | reverse complement strand
GCCTGCCAGGCCCGGGAACGGTGTACATGCGGCAGACACTTGATTTTCTCGCACCGGTGCGCATCGGGGACACGGTCACCGCGACGGTGGAAGTGGTCGAGAAAATGGAAGATAAGAAACGGGTCCGCCTGAGAACCACCTGCGTCACTCAGCAAGGAACCCTGGTATTGGACGGCGAAGCCCTGGTCAGTCCTCCCCGGCCGCCGAAATAACCCTGACCGTCAACGGCGATGGGCGGCTAGCGGCCCGGAACGTCATTTGGATTCGGGCCGCCATCGCCAGTTTTCGTAGTAATCCCAGCCCACCATCGAATTGAGCTGTTTGAGTTCCCCGTCCTTTTCCTGGATGGAGGCCTTCATGACGTCACCGCTGGAAACCATGCCGATGGTCTTACCGTCCTTTTCGATGAGCAGGTGACGCACCCGCAGCCCCAGGAATTTGTCCATGAGATTGTAGACCGTATCCGTGTGAGGCGCAAAGATCAGGTCTCTGGTCATGTATTCATCGATGCGGACGGTCTTGGGATCGAATGACGCATCGAGGGTGTTTCGCATGAGGTCCCGCTCCGTCCAGATGCCCACCGGCTTGCCGTCACGGGTCACCATAATCGCCCCAACCTTGCGTGCATTCATTTGCTTCAGCGCTTCCAAAACGATGGTTCCCTCCGGAACACAGATAATATCACCGCCCTTTTCCTGGATCATGTCGTTGGCTGTCTTCATCTTTCGCCGCCTTTTGTATGAGGGTTGCCTGAAACCGCTGCAGCCTCTGATAGCCGGTTGCCTGAGGGGATTTTTAAAAAAACCACTGGGTGGCTGTTTGCGGCAGTTGCCTTAACCAATAAAATAGACTTCCGTCACCGCTCTGTCAACGATACCCAAGCTGCGTGTTGACACCGGCCAATACACCCCACTATAGTTCTGCTCAGTCTGGTGACCGTCATGGTCACTCGACGCCCCCTGACCCTCCACAGAGGCGGTGCAGCGATGCAGCAGGCCTTCAGAACCCTGTTCTCGGATATCCAGCACTTTTTCCGCCGGCGCTCGCCGGGCGATGTGCAGCTTGGCCAGGTATTGGTCGAGCGGGGCATCATCACCGACAAAACGTTGGAAACCGCCCTTGCCGCCCAGCGCCAGCGGCTGATCGAAACCGGCCAGGCCGTTCGCCTGGGCCACATCATTACCGAATTGGGGCTGGCCTCCGAAACCGCTGTGGTAGCGGCAATCAATGAGAACTTCAAGATCTCCGTCGCCTCCCTGTCGGACAATATCCGAGAACTCATTCTCCGTCAGCGCGGCAGCCTGGCCGAGCGGCTGCCCGCCCCGGCCATCCCTATCTGGCTCAAACTCTGCACGGGTGCACTGATCGTTGTCACCGTCACCATCGTTTCTTTCAGTTATTTTATCATCAGCCGGCAAAAGGCCCAACTTTTCGACCAGACCGTGACCGTTGGGACGGTGAGCCTCAATTACTTTGTCAACAACGCACGCATTCCGCTCATCGACAACGACATTCTCAACCTCAACACCCTGATCAAAGAAGCCACCGCCACCGAAGGGCTTCGCTATGCAGTCGTGACCGACAACCGCGGTCTGATCCGGGCCCACACCGATGTGGATCGGATCGGCACGGCACTGGCGTCCCCCACCCCCATGGCACCGCCGGAAGTCCGTGGTGACATTGCCTACTTTTCTTTCGTTGCCGGTTCCGGCGAGCAGATGTTGAACCTGACCCGGCAGGTGATCTTTCAGGACAAGATCCTGGGAGCGGTCCATGTGGGCGTCTCATTGGATTTTATCGAGCAGCTGGTCGACAAGGAAAAAGGGTTCATTATATATGTAACCGTTGTAATGATGACCGTTGGCCTGGCCATTGCGGTTTATCTGGGATTACGATTTTCAAAACCCATCTTGGAATTGGTGGCCGCCACCGAAGCCATCGGAAAGGGCGATTACCACCACCGGGTGGAACTCAATCGCCAGGACGAGCTGGGCAATCTGGCCACCGCCTTCAACCAGATGGGCGAAGCGCTATTCAAGCATACGCTGACCCGCCAATCCTTCGGCAAATATGTGGGCGAAGAAGTGCTGGAAATGATCCTGGCCGACCCGGAAAAAATGTGGCTCAAGGGCCACAAGAACGACGCCACGATTCTCTTTGCCGATATCCGGGGATTTACCGCCTACGCCGAAGACCGGGAACCGGAGGAGGTGGTCGACATGCTCAACACCTATTTCGAGATTGCCACCCGCACCATCATGAATTACGGCGGCTACGTGGATAAATTCATCGGCGACGGCGTGCTGGGGGTTTTTGGTGTCCCGGTGTTCAGAAAGGATCATGTGGAACGGGCCGTGCGGACCGCCCTGGACCTTCAGGATCAGTTGCACATGCGCAGCATCCATGGTAATCCTCTTTTGTCTTCTGTGGGCATCGGTATCCACACCGGCCCGATCGTTGCGGGGAACATTGGCTCCCAGGTGAAAATGGAGTATACCGTCATCGGTGACACGGTTAACCTGGCGTCTCGGCTCAGCGAGATGGCAACCCCCGGTGAAGTCCTGGTGACGGAGGCGGTTTATGGCCGTCTGCGCGCACTCGTCAGTGTGGAACCGGCCGGCACACGCACCATCAAGGGCAAAATCGCCCCCGTGGAAACCTGGCGCGTGACGTCCATCAAACAAAGAGCCTATGTCAAATCAACCGATTAGACATCAATCATACCGAATCCTCATCTGTGCGGCCTTGCTGATCGCTGCGGCCCTGCTTCCTCCAGCCATCCATGGCGAGGAGATGAACACCGCCCCCTCCCCTTTGCTGCCCCTTCTGGTCGGAGCCCGCCACGCCGACACGCCGACCTCCATCGCCCAGCGTTTTTTAAACGATGCGGCCATGGGGTGGATGATCGTTGAATACAACGGCAGGGAGGCTTTTTCCGGGGGTGAATCGGTCTTGGTTCCCACGGCCCCGTTTCGTCCCGGTGGTCTGACCCCTGACGGCTATCAGACCGTTCCCGTATTGGCCTATTCGGATATTGGTGATTCAACCGAGCAGGTGTCGCGGTCCGCCTTCTACGACCAGATGCGCTGGTTGAAAACCCAGGGCTTCGTCACCATCACCCCCGATCAACTGACCGAATTCATGAAATTCTCCGGTCAGCTCCCCAACCGGTCGGTGTTGATCACCTTCGATACCGCATCCCAAAGCGTCTACGCGACCGGCATTCCCATCTTGAAAGAGCTGGGATTCAGCGCAACGGTGTTCCTATCCACCGACGGCGTGGGCCGCAGGAATGCCATGACCTGGAACCAGATCAGGCAGTCCCACAAAGACGGCTTTACCATCGGATGCCGAGGACGAAGCGGGCGTTCATTGACCCGTCGGACCAGCGGGCAGACATTCGAAGCCCATTTCAAGTCCGTGGCGTCCGAACTGCGCCTGGCGCGCCAGGCGATCAAAACGCAGGTGGATGACCCCTGCCTGTTTCTGGCCTATCCACACGGCGACACCAACGACCTGGTCTCCGCCATGGCCGCCAAGCTCGGGTTCGCAGCCGCCTTCATCCGACGAGCGGGGGACAATCCCTTTTTCGCCGACCGGTACGGCATCCATCGCACCCCCATCGACAACCGGATCAACGCGGAGCAGTTCGCAACCGTGCTCACTACCCGAATCCCGGCAGACCTCAACTGATGAGACGCTTGTATCCAGTTGTCGCCATCATTGCCACCGTGATCCTTTGCGGCTGCGCGGGCACGATGAATTCGGTATCGGCGCTTTTAAGTGGCGGTCCCTGGTGGACGGCGGCACAGGCCGGCAACCTCAGCGAGCGGGCCCGCTCGCTGGAGGCCCGCGGTGAACTCCCCATGGCATTGGATCACTGGCGGCTGGTTGGCCGGATAGCGGTGGACCCAGCGGCGGCCGTCCGCGAAATATCACGTCTTGAAAGCAAGATTGCCGAAGCGGTGCATGCCCACCATCAAAACGGGATGGTAGAACTGAAAAATAACCAGCCGGCGGCGGCTCGCAACCACTTTCTGGCTGCGCTTCGCTTGGATCCCACTTTTCGGCCGGCCTTGATACAGATCAATGCACGCTTTTCACCCTTTCCCCTGGCCGTGCACCTGTCGGCGCCCGGAGACCAGCCTGTGACCGTCGCCAAAGCCGTCTTTGGCGATGAAGAAAAAGCCTTTCTCGTGGCCTGGTTCAACGATCTGCCGGTGGACCAGGCGCTGAAGCCCGGCACCCTGCTGATCCTGCCCAAACTGGAAAAGAGACCGACAAAGAAAGTCCGCAAAAAAAAGCCGCTCAATCAACTGGCCCAATCCAATAGGCTGCTGGCGGAAAATGACCTTGACGGCGCCCTGGCCCTGGCCGTGCAGGCGAATCCAAATGATCCTGAGGTCCAGGTCCTGATCCACACCATCCATCTGCAACAGGCCACCGCCCAGATTGTATCGGGGCTGCTGGAAGCCGCCCGGTCGTCTCTTGCTATGGTTCCGGACGGGTTCACAGGAAAAGATGCCGCCGAGGAAGCGCTGCAGGCCGCCCTGCAACGGCGACAGACCGCACTCGTCCTCGCCAACGCCCGGGACTATTTTGATAAGGGGGAATATCAGCAGAGTCTTGCCCGCCTCGAACGGCTGCTCGAGGAGACGCCCGACAGCATGGACGCCCGCGATCTGGCCACCGAAGCGCGTTACCGGCTGGCCCTGGACCACTTCGACCACAAGCGTTTCCTCGAGGCCAGAAAGGTGCTGGAGAAAGCCGATGAAGGCCATCAGGCCAGCATGACCTTGAATGAAACGGTCCGTACCCGGTTGGCCAGCCTGGCCCAGATTCATTATCGCAACGGCGTGAAACACTTCATCAACGAAGATCTGAAATCAGCCATTGACGAATGGGAGACCGCCCTGGCCTACGATCCGAATCACGACAACGCCCGTGAGAACATCGACAACGCCCGCCGGTTGATGCAAAAAATCGAAACCCTGCCCTGACATGCTTACACGCGGCATCCATACGACATGCACCGATCCGCCCTGCGGTGTGCATCCAGTCGACGTTGATTCAGGTCAAGGCCGCAGTAACGGGGGATGCCCCGCAACGAAGATACCGGACGGTTTACGAGGCCAGGTCGGCGATGACACGGCGAACATGGTCCCGCAGCTGCTCCGGCGTCATCCGGGCACACACCGCATAGGGGATAGGCGGCCCGATGGATACGCGCACCGGTTTGGGATCCAGAGAAAAGCTTCCTTTTCGATTGTATTCAAAAAGGCCTTGAATGGCAAATGGCAGGATATCGGCCCCCGCCCGGCAGGCCAGATGAAAAGGGCCTTTTTTGAACTCACCCATCTCTCCGGTGAGTGTCCGGTGGCCCTCGGGCAGAATGATGATGGATGTTCCCTCGCGCAGTCGCTGCCTGGCGATCTCAAGACTCTGCTTGGCTTTTTCCAGGTTGTCTCGATAGATGGGGATGCATCCCCAGCGGGTGACCAAACTGCCCCACAAGGGTATCGAAAAGTGGTAAGCCGCTTCAACGGCCACATAGGTCAAAGGGATGGCGGCAGGAATCACGAACAGGTCGAACAGGCTTTGGTGATTGCCCATGATCAGATAGGTCCGCGTCCGATCCAGACCGTCCAGTCCCGTTACCTTGAGCCGAATACCCATAATTTTGATATGCACGGAAAAAAGGAACCGGGCCAGGGTAAACACCCGCTCCCGGGACAGCAGGAACAGACCGGTGGAAAGGATGACGAAGGTCAGCGCAAAAAAGAGCGACCCTGTCACCCACAGTAGTGCGGATTGCAGCCTTTTCATCCGAAATACCTGACCCTTCGGGGATGAATGGCAACCCGGGTCGGCGTGGATCCGAACAACTCCCCATCCGGCAACAGGGGCTTGGGCGGATCGGTTTCCACCCAAGCCGTCCTGGCCCGGTAAAAATTCACCGCCGGATGCCGCCCGTGGGTGCCTTTGAATTGATCTTGCAATGATGCAAAACCAGAAAAACCTGCATCAAGCCGCGACGATGGCCCGCTTCTGATCCGGTCAATCCACGGACGAAAGGAATCCTAACATGCAAAAACAGGTGACACCCACCGGCGCCAAGAGTGCAACCGGCCGCACGCGCCAGCGTTACACCATCCTCCTTCCGGGTATCCCGGTTTCTTCCAACCGCGGTGCACTGGGCTGGTCAACGGTTGCCCTGATCGAGACCGGAGGCCTCCGGATTCTTTTCGATACCG
>JAGTUY010000219.1 GCA_018224455.1 Desulfosarcina sp. | reverse complement strand
CCTTGGCGTTATTGGGCGATCATGGTTTTTAAACACGGTTTTTAAATACTTTTTGGATTTGGGAGTTGAAAGCAAGTGCGAAAGTAAGCCCTTTCAAAAAAAAGTCCAGTACTGATTCTAAAAAAAAAGCCGCTTGGGTGACCATGAGTTTGATTGACTTTTCAGGCAAATTGGCTATTGTTTGGCCGGAGCCGTTCACGGGTTCAAAGGTTCAGGGTTCAGGGTAAACCAATAGAAAACAAACCCAGAACGGTGAACGCTGAACCGGTGAACGCTTGCGCTTGACCCCTTATGAAGCATTTAACACGGCCACACCCATCTTTTTAACCATTCAAACGATCAAACAGGAATCCTCAATCATGATCATCGATGAAGCACGCCAGGTTCTGCAAATTGAAGCTGACGGCATTTTAAATCTGATCGGTCGCCTCGACGACCGGTTCGATCAGATGGTGGAAATCATCCTGAAAGCAACCGGCCGGGTCATCGTCAGCGGCATTGGAAAATCAGGTATCATCGGCCGCAAAATCACCGCCACCCTAAACAGCACCGGTACGCGGTCGCTGTTTCTGCATCCTGTGGAAGCCATGCACGGAGACTTGGGAATCGTTGGCCCCGACGACGTCTTTCTGGCCATGTCATACAGCGGCGAGACGGATGAACTGAATATACTATTGCCCAGCATCCGCAGCATCGGGTGCACCGTGATCGCCATGACGGGAAACCCGGAATCCACCCTGGCCAAACACAGTGACATCGTCATCGATGTCGGAGTGGAAAAAGAGGCCTGCCCATTGGGCCTGGCACCCACAGCCAGCACCACCGCGCTGCTGGCCATGGGAGACGCGCTGGCCGTGGTGCTGATCAACAAAAAGCAATTCAAAACAAGTGACTTCAAGCGATTTCATCCCGGCGGGGCGCTGGGTCAGCGGCTATTCAGCCGGGTGAAGAACATCATGTTCACCGGTGATGCCGTTCCCATTGCCACCACATCGGTATCCATGCAGGACGCCGTAGAAGAGATGGACCGTCACGGATTGGGCGCCCTGATCATCGTTGACGAAGACCAACGGCTTGCGGGCATCCTCACCGACGGCGATCTCAGGCGGATGATTGCCCAGAAGAAGGCGGTTCTCGACCAATCCCTGACTGCGGTGATGACCCCATCGCCCCTGCATGCATTTCCTCAGACGCCTGCCTTTGAGGCCCTCACCACGATGGAGAAGCATGAAATCACGGTCCTGCCGATCATCGACAGTGACCGCCGGGTACTGGGGTTCCTGCATCTGCATGACATCCTCGGCAAGGGCGAATTTAAGTTCAATGGGCTCGATTCCGAAAGCAAGCATGGCTTGAGCGGTTAACCCGCAAGGAGTGTTTATGAATATAGAAACCATTGAAACCCGCATCCGGACACTGGGTGAAGCCAAGATCCCATCGCCGATGCTCAAGGAAGAGCATGGCGGGATTCACCACCTGTTCATTTCCGATGAAGATCAGGTGATGATCAATATCAAGCGGGCCAATATCGAAGCGATGCTTGCAAAAGGCATCACCCCACCGGCTTTCGAAGTGGCCGGACCGCGACGAAAAGTCTATTTCGACGCGTCCAAACTCAGGTGCGCCATCGTCACCTGCGGGGGCCTGTGCCCGGGGTTGAACGACATCATCCGCGCCATTGTGCTGGAGTTGCACTACCGCTATGGCGTAAAGATCATCTACGGTGTCCGCCACGGACTGGAAGGATTTATCCCCGAGTACAACCACGATTTTCTCGACCTGACCCCGGCCCGGGTCACCACCATCATGAATATGGGCGGTTCCATTCTCGGGTCGTCGCGCGGGGCGCAGGACATCGATCGGGTGGTGGACTGCCTGGAGGTGAACAATATCGGCATCCTCTTCATGGTGGGTGGAGACGGCACCCTCATGGCCGCGTCCAAAATTACCGATGCCATCACCCAGCGGAAACTGAAAATCAGTGTGGTGGGCATCCCCAAAACCATCGACAACGACATTCACCTGGTTTCCCGCTCCTTCGGATTCGACACTGCGGTGGATGTCGCTCGTATGGCAATTCAAAGCGCCCACAACGAAGCTATCGCCTACCCCAACGGCGTGGGTCTGATCAAACTCATGGGGCGGCACTCCGGTTTCATTGCCGCCACGGCGGCCCTGGCCCAGCAGGATGCCAATTTCGTATTGATTCCTGAAGTTGACTTCGACCTCGAGGGACCCAAAGGATTGATGACCGCCCTGCAGGCAAGGGTGACCAGCCGGGGCCATGCGGTAATTGTGGTGGCCGAAGGGGCCGGGCAGAAATTTTTCGAGGATGTGGACGAGCGTCGGGATCCCTCCGGAAATATCCGGCTCAACGACATCGGTCCGTTTTTAAAGGAGGCGATCAAGGCTCACTTTTTCCAAAAGAACATTCCCCTGAACATCAAATACATTGATCCCAGCTACATGATTCGCAGCCTTCCGGCCAATGCCAATGACAGTGTGTTCTGCGGGTTTTTAGGCAGAGATGCGGTACACGCGGGAATGGCGGGAAAAACCAAGCTGGTCATCGGCCATTGGAACAACCATTTCGTGCATCTGCCCATGGAGGCCACCGCGGGCAGGAGAAAACAGGTCAGGCCCAACGGAAAGCTGTGGACAACGGTATTGGAATCCACCGGTCAGCCATCGCTGAAAAACGGTGAGGCGTAGGGTTCGGGGTTCAGAGGTTCGGGGTTCGGGGTTCAGAGGTTATGGGTTCTGGGTTCAGAGGTTCAGAGGTTCGGGGTATAAAATGGTTTCTACCCTTCAACCTCTAAACGGGGAACGCTGAACCGGGAACCTTCTTTTGCCCTTCAACCTTTGAACGGGGAACGCTGAACCGGGAACCTTCTTTTGCCCTTCAACCTCTAAACGGGGAACGTTGAACCGGGAACCTTCTTTCGTCCTTCAACCCTTGAACGGGGAACGTTGAACCGGGAACCTTCTTTCGTCCTTCAACCTTTGAACGGGGAACATTGAACCCGGAACCTTCTTTCGTCCTTCAACCTTTAAACGGGGAACGTTGAACCGGAGACCTTCATTCGTCCTTCAACCTTTGAACTGGGTACTCTGAACCTGAAACCTAATTTCGTCCTTCAACCTCTAAACGGGG
>JAGTUY010000218.1 GCA_018224455.1 Desulfosarcina sp. | reverse complement strand
GACAACCAAAAACAGATTGACCAATTTCGCAACCTGCTTAAAACGACCATGCACGGCGACGCCATTGTCTTGCGCCGTGAGCTTGACCGGTTGGTGCGCTCCGGGAAAAAGATGGCCGACGCGGAGACGGCCCGGCGCCTGAACGATCTGGCGCCGAAAATCCGCGACGCCGTTGCCAGAAGGCAGCGGCGCCGTGAAAGGATTCCCCGATTTGAGGATCTGACCCATCTGCCGATCACCGCGGCAAAGGCGGCGATCATCGACAGCATCCGCAATCATCCGGTGACCATCATCTCCGGTGAGACCGGATCGGGAAAAACCACCCAGATCCCCAAATTCTGCCTGGCTGCCGGGCGGGGCATCAACGGCAAGATTGCCTGCACCCAGCCCCGGCGCATAGCCGCCACCACGGTGGCTGCGCGCATCGCCGAGGAGCTGGGAGAGGATCTCGGTGGGTCGGTGGGTTACAAGATCCGCTTTCAGGACAAGAGCGGCCCCGACGCATACATCAAGGTGGTTACCGACGGTATTCTGCTGGCGGAAACCCAGGGCGATCCCTGGCTCAACGAATACGATACCATCATCGTCGACGAGGCCCACGAACGCAGTCTGAACATCGACTTTGTGCTCGGCATCCTGAAACAGCTGGTCCACAAACGAAGGAACCTGAAGCTGATCATTACCTCCGCCACCATCGACACCGAGAAATTTTCCAAGGCGTTCGACGATGCACCGGTGATCGAGGTGTCCGGGCGGCTTTATCCGGTGGAGACGCGCTATTTCTATCCCGATGCCGACCCGGCAGACAAGGAGGACCGCACGCCCGTCGAGCTGGCGGCAACCGCCGTGGATGGGCTGATGTCCCCCCGCACACGGGGGGACATCCTGATTTTCATGCCCACCGAGCAGGATATCCGGGAGACCTGCGAGACACTGGGGGGGCGCCATTTTGCGAGGACCGTGATCCTGCCCCTGTTTGCCCGGCTCAGTGCCGGGGAGCAGCGCAGGGTTTTCGCCGGCACCGCGGCCCGCAAGATCATCGTGGCCACCAACGTGGCCGAGACATCCATCACCATTCCCGGGATCAAGTACGTCGTGGACACGGGTCTGGCGCGCATCTCTCAATATACACCCCGCTCCCGAACCACCTCGTTGCCGGTGGTGCCGATTTCCAGGAGCAGTGCCGATCAGCGCAAAGGGCGCTGCGGGCGCGTGGCCAACGGCGTGTGCATTCGTCTCTATACCGAGGAAGACTACGCCAACCGGCCCCTGTTCACCCAGCCGGAGATCCTGCGTTCCAACCTGGCCGAGGTCATCCTGCGCATGATCGCGCTGAAACTTGGAAGTATCGCCGATTTCCCATTCATCGACCGGCCGGCCGAAAAGAGCATCCAGGATGGATTCGACCTGCTGCTCGAGCTGGGCGCCATCGTTCGCCTGGACGGGAATCGCAGCGGCGCCGGGGGATACCGGTTGACGGAAAACGGCCGCACCATGGCCCGCCTGCCCATCGACCCGCGCCTCTCGCGAATGCTCATCGAAGCCCGCAGTGAAGGCTGCCTCGATCCTGTCGTCATCCTTGCCGCCGCCCTGAGCATCCAGGATGTGCGCGAACGGCCGCTGGACAAAGAGGTCCTGGCCGACCAGGCCCACCGCCAGTTTGTCGACCCGCTTTCCGACTTTGTCACCGTGCTCAACATCTGGCACGCGATCCATGACAGCAGCAGCAGCCGGCCCGGCAGCATGAACGAACTGAAAAGGTTCTGCCGGCAGCATTTCCTCTCCTTTCGCCGCATCCGCGAATGGCGGGACATTCACGGTCAGATCAAGGCCGCGCTGGAGGAACAGCGCTTCGGTCCCGGGGAAGCCAACCCGAAGGCCTTGAATGATCCGCCGGCGGGCGGTCAGGCTGACGACGGGTCGTTCCATCCCCTGTATGCCGCCATTCACCGCGCCATCCTGAGCGGGTTTTTGTCCAACATCGCCCTGCAAAAAGAGAAGGTGTTCTACCGGGCATCCAAGGATCGTGAGGTGATGCTTTTCCCCGGCTCGGGCCTGTTTAAGAATCCGGGCAACTGGATCGTGGCGGCGGAGATGGTGGAGACCTCGCGCCTGTTTGCCCGCAAGGCGGCGACCATCGACGTGGCCTGGCTGGAGCCGCTGGGCGGAGATCTGTGCCGCGCCAGTTGGTCCGATCCGCACTGGGAACGCAGCCGTGAAGCGGTGGTGGCTCGTGAGCAGGTGACCCTGTTCGGCCTGCCGATTGTCCAGGACCGCCAGGTGGCTTTCGGGCGCATCGACCCGCTTCAGGCATCGGACATCTTTGTGCGCAGCGCATTGGTGGAAGGCGACGTGAAACAGCCGCTGGCGTTCATGCGGCACAATGCCGAACTGGTGGAGGCGGTGCGCAGCATGGAGGATCGCATTCGGCGGCGGGACATCCTCGTGGACGACGAGGAGCTGGCGGCCTTTTACAAGGCAAGACTTCCCGGCGTGTCCGATATGCGGACCCTGAAACATCGCATCCGTAAGCAGGGCGGCGACCGATTCCTGCGGTTGGATCAAGAGATGCTGATCCGCTATGCGCCGGATCCGGAGGTATTGGACCAGTTTCCCCGCCAGCTGGATCTGGGCCACCGGGTCCTGGATTGCGACTACGCCTTCGAGCCGGGAACGGAGGTCGATGGCGTCACCGTCACCATCCCGGCCGAGAGCACCGGGGACGTCCCCCGGCAGCAGTTGGACTGGCTGGTGCCGGGTCTGCTTGCCGAGAAGATCACCGCGTTGATACGGGGCCTGCCCAAGGCCTACCGGGTCAAACTGGTGCCGGTGGCCGATACGGTGCAGACGATTCTCCGGGAAATGCCCAGGGGGAGGGCAAGCCTGCCCACGGCCTTGAGCCGTTTTCTCTTTCAGCGGTTGAATGTGGATATACCGGCGGCGGCCTGGCCCGTGGCGGGACTGCCGGACCATTTGAAGATGCGTCTGGCCATCACCGATGCCACGGGCCGCGTCGTGGCCAGCGGCCGGGACGATTCCCTGCTGGACCAGCAGGGGTCGGATGCGGCCTTGCCGGCGGACACGTCGGCGTTGGCCAGGCAATGGGAACGGCGAGGAATCACCGCCTGGGATTTCGGAGATCTGCCGGAGGTGCTTGCCGACGCCAGTGGACGGGGCACGCCGTGGCGCGTGTACCCCAGACTGGAGGCCGACGACAATGAGATCCGCATCCGGCTCTTCAGCGACGTGAAGGCTGCCGAGGCCGCCCAGGCCAACGGGGTGTCAGCCCTGCTGGCCCGCCATTTCGCCGACGACCTCAAATTTCTGAAACAGAATCTGAAGCTGCCGGTGCTGTTGAAACGCCAGAGTGTTTATTTCGGCGGCATGGCCGCCATCGAGGGGCAGTTGTTCCAGCGCGTCACCCGTGAGTTGTTCGCGCACCCGATCCTCACGGCGGCGGACTACCACGCCCGAAGGGGCGAGCTGACTGCGCTGCGGGTACACCAGTGCGGACAGGACCTGCGGGATGTGGTGGTCGCCGTGATCGAGGCCCACCACGAGGTTCGGTGCCGGATCGCGGACGTGGAGAAAAAGCGCATCGCCGCACCGGTGGTGGGGCGGTTCCTGCAGACCCTGAAAAACGAACTGACCCGCCTGGTGCCCGAAAACTTTGTGCTGCTTTACGACCGTCAGCGCCTGTCACACCTGGTGCGATACCTGAGCGCCCTGTCCATCCGGGCCCAGCGGGGCTATACCGACCTGGAGAAGGACCGTTCCCGGGAAACCCTGGTTGCGCCGTTTATCGAGCAGCTCAAGCGCATGCTCCAGTCCATGGAGTCATCCACCTCCGCTGAAAAGCGCACTGCCGTGGAAGCGTTTTTCTGGACCATCGAAGAGTACAAGGTATCCGTCTTCGCCCAAGAGGTGGGCACCGACGGGCCGGTGTCGGTCAAGCGGTTGAACAAACTGATCGGCGCGATCGAGCGGATGGTGTGAAAAAGGGACCGCTTGATGAGATCTAGTTATTGCCGGAAAGGAACTCGCGTCTAACCATTTGAACAGTTCATGTATGTCTATCAAAACCTGCAAAACCTGTCTTTATGATGGCCACTTAACTGGCAATCTTCAGGTGGATGGTAATTCGATGCGTCACGATATGCTGAGCTTTCAAATCTTCAAGGTCGAGAATGACAAATCGGATGCCTCCCTCCAGATTCCGTTCGAGAGCGAACTCCAACTTGAACTCAAAATTATCCATTGGAAAACTGGGCGGTGTGTTGCAGGCTTTTTTCAGCGACGATTTGACTTTTAAAATCGGCTCGACCAAGCCAAGTGAAAGGTCAGGGGAAGCGTCGTCGGCTTCGGATGGGTGAAATGAAAAAATCAGATTTTGATATGATTTCGGGGGGGTCAGAATATCGTCAAGTGCGCTGCTAAACCCCCCCACCCTCACCGCCAAGGCACCCTTTTCGGTCTCTGTCGAAAAAACAGTCAGGGCCACGTCGACCGTTTCTATGGAAAACCGAGGGAGCCCCAACTCTGAAATATCAGCCGTTTTGATTTCATTTTTGATTGCCGAGATAATTTCATCGATTTCAAACTCGCTGGCGTGGGCCGCATCGCTGAATGACAAATAAATGGCAAACCAGAAAAAAAGGGGCCAATAGCATTTCTTCATCGTGGTTTCATTATCATTTTAAGGTTTGGTGTTAGGTCATCTACACGTGTCACTTCCACTATCGGCCGTGTGCCCGCATTTATTTACGGATAATTTTTTAAATTTTACGATCGCCTGGCTCCAAGGTCGCGAGACCGTTGGTGCAGACGGCGATACAGGTCGCTTGTTCGTGCACAAAACCGATAAGGGTCGACAGCACGTATATAGAAAGATTTCGTTTACTCGACCTGTTCATATTTTGCGGCCAACCGCTCGTAGCGCCTCGTCTCGGCAATCCGGCCTCGCTTGCGGCAGCCTTTGGCGTAGATGGCGCACTTGGTCAACAGCATGGCGCGGGCGGCATTTCT
>JAGTUY010000217.1 GCA_018224455.1 Desulfosarcina sp. | reverse complement strand
TGAATTTTGAATAACGGTTGAATCGATGTTCCCGTGCAAAAGATAAGGTTGGTTTCAATCGGCCATGCCCGGTGGCAGTGGCTGTACCTTTGAGTTTTGTGCAGGCTGTTCAATTGCCGATGCGTGATTCGTGCAAGTATGAGCAGTTATTCTTGAGCAGCCCCAACCGCTGGATCATGGCGCGCAGATCCTGCCATCCGAACGGCTTGAAAAGCCAGCCGTCCACCCACTGGGTGGCCATCATTTCAAGGCAATCGTCTTCATGACGGCCTGTCATGATGATCACCTTGGTGTCATGCATCTCCTGTTTGATCTTTTTGGATAAATGAAAGCCGTTCATGTCCGGCATCTCCAGATCGGTCACCAGCAGATCGAATGGCCGTTGGTTCAGCCTTTCCATCACTTCAGGCCTGTTTTGGGCGGTCTGGACATTCTTGAATCCGATCAGGGTGAGCATGTGGGCCACAATGTCTATCATCGTGTGGTCATCATCGACCACCAGGCTGCGCAGATGGTGTCCGTCTTGTCCGCCTGAATTCAAAAGATGAATCTTCTCGACATCCACATCCGAAAGCGGCTGCCTGTTTCCAACGGTACGAACGTCACAATTCATTTTATGGTTCCTCTCTTTGAAAGCTCATTCAACCCACCTCACCCGGAGCCAAAACCAGGGCAGGGTCATGCAGGCAGTTGAAGGTATCGGGACTTTCGCTGCGCGCATATGGCGGTGCATGCAAGATATTTTGAGACTGTTGAATCACCGCGATTTTCCCGCATCCTTTCATGCATATGTCCTTGGGCAAATCGCGCTTATCGCAGTTCCTGCAAGGTGAAGATATCATCGGGTTCCCTTCATGTCGTCCAGTCATGGCTCGTGGCTGGGGGGGTGGAATCAAATGGACCAACCGCTTATTTCGGTTTCGAGGTAATCAGACGGACAGCGTTGCGCGTATGCATACAGCAGGAGGATACTTGGGCGTCTTTTCCAGTAAATATAATTTAATCCTACGACGGTAATTCGGCAAGACGGGACTATCGGGGGGGAAATACGGGGGAAATCCCCACGCTATAGGAGCGATTTAAGATACGATTGCAGATTGATCTCTTTATGGGTCAGCTCTCGGGACTCAATCTAACCTTGCAGCTTCTGGTTGGCCCGCAACAGCTCCGCCGTGCGGATGCCGACTTGATCTTCCAGAATCCGCCTGGACTTGTTCAGCCAGGCCTCGATTTTTTTTTGGTCGCTGATATCGATGAAGGTGGTGTCGACACGCCGATCTTCGAGCACAAAGGCCGATACCAGGAAATGGCGGTCCAACTCCTGGTGGATCTGTTCAGCCTGAAAGGGCTTGCCGCCGTGCATGGCGCGGCCGAACAGGTCTAACCAGAAGGGTGCGGTCTGTGGCCAGATCAATCAATTGAACGCCGCCGTTTATTTTGACGGCTATTTTTCGGCGGCACACCGGTCGGTTGGATGATCTGGCCTCCCGGATAGCGGAGGAAAGCGCGATGCGCAGCCCCTCCCGGGTCATATCCAGGATGTTTTGCGTGGGGGGGGCCGCTGGGTGTTTCCAGGTATTTTCCGGTACGGCCCTGAACATGCAATAGTACCGCTGGCATCGACGAGAATGGCGGTGGGGGCAAACTGGTCCAGAATGGCCCGTTGGGTGAGCTGGACGATATTGATTCTCGAGTCCCCCGGAACGGCCGGTGGGGTCATACCGGCAGTCATGTCCGGTGTGGCCGGGCCGCTGGGAAAGTCGATCAGCCGCCGCAGGGCCGGCGGAACCTCCTGCCGTTTGAATATTTTCCATTTTTTGTCCAGGGTCTTGAACAGGTTGGAAAACCCGCCGATGGATTCGGAAGATCCCAGCATGAGAACGCCCGCGGGCGTCAAGGTATAGTGGAACAGCGGCAAGAGTTTTTTTTGGGCCTCTCTGTCCAGATAGATCAACAGATTGCGGCAGGAAAGCAGGTTCAGCCGCGAAAAAGGCGGATCTTTGATCAGATCCTGAACCGAGAAGATCGCACAGTCTCTGATCTCCTTGCGGACGCGGAAATTATCACCCTCTTTGGTGAAGTGATGTTTCAGGCGGTCATCACCGACATCCGCCGCGATGCTGGCCGGAAAGAGTCCGTTTCTGGCTGTTTCGATCGCCGAATGGTCAATGTCCGTGCCGAACAGCTGCACGTTGATGTGCTTGGGGTTTGTACCCAGTCCCTCGCGGATCACAATGGCCAGCGAATAGACCTCTTCGCCCGTGGAACAGCCTGGGATCCAGGCCCGGAAAGGTGGCGTCTTCCTTCAATCGGCCGAGCAGTTCCGGCAGGACGCCGGATTTAAGCACGTCGAAGGACTCGGGGTCGCGGTAAAAACTGGTGACCCCGATCAACAGCTCCCGGAACAGCACGTCCACTTCAATCGGGTTTTCGCGCAGATAGCGCACGTATTGCCCAGGGTGCGCGATCTGGTTCAGTTCCATGCGGCGATCGATGCGACGCAGCAGCGTATTTTTCTTATACAGGGAAAAATCATGTCCGGTCCGAGTTCGCAAAATGGCAAAGATTTTGTTCAACCAGTCCCGCTGGTCACCGGCGGCAGCGGGCTGTTGGTTTAACGCCCTATCGGGGTGCGAAAAATATTGAATGAGCCGTTGCGGCATCACTTCCGGGCCCACGATGATATCCGCCACACCGCTGCCGGCGGCGCTGCGGGGCATGCCGTCGTAACCGGCCGAATCTTCCGACTGAACCAGGACCAGCCCACCCTTGGCTTTGAAGACACTGATCTCTTTGTCCGGGAGGCTGTGGTTTTTGTTTTTGCTGTGACCGGTTTGGGTTCCGGCTTGTTTTTTTTCCCTGGCATGCCCCGCCCCCCCTGGATGGTTTAAGAAGTAGCGGCCTATCGCGGTTGTTCAAGAAACAGCCTTGCCTATGAAACGAAGATGAGAGGAACGCTACCGGTGTCTGTTAAGCCTGATGTCACCCGCTTTGATCATAACAAAAAAAGCAATCACTTCCGAGATATTATTCTCATATTCCTTCAAGCGGTGTGATCGATCGGCCCTGCTCGGCCAGGCAGTCTGCCCGGGGCATATCCGGCGATTCCGATCATGAACCGCACCACGCCGTAACTCAGCCAACACACCAGACGCTGTCCGATGGATTGGGTTCTCCAGTTGTTCTCACCGATGCGCTGCGCCCCCGTCTGCATGGCCTGTTCCAGGCTGACCTTTAACTCATCGGCAAAGCCGGCATCGTCAATAACTACGTTGGCTTCAAGCGATAGCAGCAGACTGAAAGGGTCGAGGTTGGAAGATCCCACCGTGGCCCAATGTCCATCGATCACGGCAACTTTGGCGTGCAGAAGGCACTTTTGGTATTCATGGATCTCGATCCCTGAATCGAGAAAACTGCCATAGAGGGCATGGGAGGCGTAATGCAGCAAGGGGTGATCCATCATTCCCTGCAACAGCAGCACCACCCGGACACCACGCCCGGCGGCAGCCACAAGCGCATGTCGAAAATTCAATCCGGGTAAAAAATAGGCATTGGTAAGCATGATTTCGGACTGCGCCTGCTCGATCGCCTGCAAATAGGCGTCTTCAATATCGCGGCGGTGGCGGATATTGTTGCGTACCAGAAAAGCCGCCTGCATCAGCCCCGGGGGTTCGGTTGAAGGCCAATATCTGTCATTTTCTCTGCCCCGGCCGGGAAGCCAGCGCATCCAGGCCACGCGCGACCACACCCGCCGGGCAGAATCATGAATGGCTTTCACCAGCGGCCCTTGCACACTTACCGCGTAGTCAAAGCGCGTCAAGGTTTGACTATGAATATCCATATTGTCGATAATATTGATGCCGCCGACAAATGCGATCGACCGGTCCACGACCACGATTTTGCGGTGCAGGCGGCGCAATCGCCGGCGCCGCAGCGTCCAGGGCGAAGTCTTGGGCCGGAATTTCAGCACCAACACGCCGGCTGCCTCAAGGAAATCGACCATGGTTTCCGGTAAACGGAACGAGCCGAAGCCATCGATCAGCAGGTGGGTTTTTACGCCCCGCAGAGCCGCCTGCCTGAGCGCTTCGGCAATGCGTCGCCCGGTCGTGTCATCCTCGAAAATATAGGTTTCCAGATAGATTTCGTGCATTGCCCGGTCTATCGCCGCTTCGAGTGCCGGGAAATAGGCCTCTCCGTTTTGCAGCAGGGTGATCTGATTGTCAGGCACCATATGGGTCACCGCTGGATTGTCCTTTTTCTCAGCTTTCCGGTGACGATTATTGATTTGACTTTCTTGCATCGTTATTCCCTGCTGTACCATGAAGTTGAAATTATTATATGTCTTTACTTCCTTCATGATCTTCATGGTGAAAAATTGGACTTTTTACGGAGCCATCGGCTTTGGCTGCCGACAGCATCTGCCTGAGCTCCTCTCCCTGCACACTTTCCTTCTGCGAAAGCAGACGGGCCAGGTCATCAAGCACGGGTCGCCGCTCCGAGAGGATTTTGCGCACACGCTGATGGGCTTCCTCAACAATCCGTGTGACCTCGTCATCAATCTGGCCCGCTTTCTTTTCACTGTATTTTTTCCCTGAAGAAAAACTTTCGGGCAGAAACATCGCCTGGCGCGGGCGCTCATAGCTCACCAGTCCCAGGCTATCGCTCATGCCATATTCCGTAACCATGGAGCGGGCGATGTCCGTTGCCCGCTGCAAATCATTCTGGGCCCCGGTTGAAATTTCGTTAAACACCAGTTCCTCGGCCACCCGGCCTCCAAAAAGGACGGCCAGGCGATCGATCAACTCCGAGCGCGTCATTAAATAACGGTCCTCGGTGGGCTGCTGCTGGGTATAGCCCAGCGCCGCAATCCCGCGGGGGATGATCGAGATCTTATGCACAGGGTCGGCGTGATCGACCGACTCGGCCACAATTGC
>JAGTUY010000216.1 GCA_018224455.1 Desulfosarcina sp. | reverse complement strand
TAATCCACCTCCTTGGGCGTCACCCGGTTCAGGATGTCGTGAAAAAGGTAGCCGTTGGTGTCGATGGTCACCGATGCATAGCCCAGCTGTCTGGACCGTTTAACGGCGACGGACAGATCCGGGTGCAAGGTGGGTTCACCCCCCAGAAAAATTACGTTGGATGATGGATGTCGATGGGCGAACAGCGTCAGCCACCGGTCAATGGTATCGATGTCAAGCGTATTCCGACCGTGTTGATCGGGATTGATGTAGCAATGGCGGCAGCGAAGATTACAGCGGGTGAGGAGATGGAAGAAGATGTTGGCTGAATGACGGGTAAAAGAAACGGTTTTCCGCATAGGATCACGGCCCGCCCTACATCGATTTCATGAAATTTTCAAGGTCGGCATCGTCGTCCGTATCCTTATTCGGACTGGCTTTGCCGCCCAAGCGCCGCACCTCTTTTTTGGCCCGGATCAGCTCTTCGTTGGTCAGGCGCAGGCGGTAGGTCATATATTCGGCGAAAATCCGGTAGAGCAGCAGCAAAAAATCCAGGCGCTCGTCTTTTTGCTCGGAAGTGGAGAGCCGGTTGCCGGCCGAGGTGTCCACGGCCAGGCAGATGGTCTTGCCATCGGACAGCACCGTTGCGCTGCGCGTCTGGTCGTCGATGATGCGCATTTCACCGAAGATCTCACCTTTTTTGCTGAGGGCACTGATCTCCTCGCCTTCTTTGGTGATCCGGATTTTTCCGGACAGCAGAAAGTAGAGCCAGGGATCCAGGTCGCCTTCCTGAATAATGGTTTCACCGTCTTCGTACTGGCGGATTTTGCTGAGGCGAAGCAGCTTTCCCAGATTGCGGGTTTCGAAATGCTTCAGCGCCGAGATGGACATGAGTCGCTGAATATTTTCAATATTTTCCTTCAGATATTTAGACTCGATCATGAAATCCCCCGGGGCGTCTACAAGTCGTTGATGGTCCCATGCGACGTATTCTAATGTGACGGCAAAAGAAAGGCAAGCCTCATCGTCATCATTAGCGGAACACGAGCCAACTGGCAAAACCCAGATCTGAAACGATGAGTCTTTATTGGGTCTCCATGCAATGCTTGGACAGGTTCTCGTCGAACTGGACCGGATAGCACCCGTCGAAGCAGGCCTTGCAGAAATGCTCCTCCGGGTTTTCGATGCCGGTGGATGAGAGCAATCCCTCCAAACTCAGGTATTTCAGGGTGTCCAGCCCTAAATGCGTGCGGAGTTCCTCCACGCTCATTCTGGCCGCGATCAGTTCCCCCTTGGTGGAGAAATCGATGCCGTAATGGCAGGGAAACCGGTGTGCCGGTCCGCTTACCCGCAGATGAACCCGCTTGACGCCCAGCTCTCGCAGGGCCTTGACCCGGGTTCTGACCGTCGTGCCCCGGATGATCGAATCTTCGATGATGATGATGTCCTTGCCCTTGAGCAGTTCCTTGATGGGATTGAGTTTTACCCGGACCCCGAAATCCCGCATGCTCTGGGTGGGCTGGATGAATGTTCGCCCCACGTAGTGATTGCGGATCATGCCGGTCTCGAAGGGGATGCCGCAGGCTTCCGAATAGCCCAGGGCCGAATAGGTGCCGGAATCGGGAAAGGGCATGACCAGGTCCGCGTCCACCGGGGACTCTTCAGCCAGCCGCCGGCCGTGGGCCTTTCTCGTGAGGTAGACGTTGTGGCCGAAAAAGGTGCTGTCCGGTCGGGCGAAGTAGATGAACTCGAAAATGCAGAATGAACGGCGCTTGGGGGGGTTGGTGTGGATGCTTTTGATCCCCCCGCTGCTGATGATGACGATCTCACCCGGATCCAGTTCCCGGACGAATTCCGCCTGCACCAGATCCAGGGCGCAGGTTTCCGATGCCAGCACCCACGTGCCGTTGAGTTTTCCCAGACACAAGGGACGGAAGCCGTGGGGATCCTTGATGCCGATAATTTCTCCCCGGCTGGTGAGCACCACCATGGAGAAGGCCCCTTTCATCCGCGCCACAGAGGCTTTGAGCGCCTCCTCGAAGCCCAGATTCAGGTTGCGGACAAACAGGTGCAGAAACACCTCGCTGTCCATGGTGGTCTGGAAGATGGAACCGGTATCCTCCAGTTCCGCTTTCAAATGGTGTGCATTGACCAGGTTGCCGTTGTGGGCCACGGCATAGGCCCGCTTGCGGTGGCGCGCCACGAGGGGTTGGGCGTTGGCCACCACCGAGCTGCCCGTGGTGGAGTAGCGCACGTGTCCGATGGCGCTGGGGCCGCTAAGACCCTCCAGGATGTCCATATCGAAGACGTCGGGAACCAGCCCCATGCCCTTGTATTCATCGATGGCACCAGCCTCGGCAACGGCGATGCCGGCGCTCTCCTGGCCGCGGTGCTGGAGGGCGTATAGTCCGAAATAACACATTTTCGCGGCATCCGGGTGATTGAACGCCCCAAAAATGCCACAGGCTTCGCGGGGTTTGTCATCGCCAAGGAAGTCCCGACTAATGATCGGTGATGGTTTCATGGTCTTTTGCCTTGCAGGGCTGGCGGTTTTAGGTGCAAGACCGGCATGGCCCGCTACCCATGGTAATCTTGAATGGCCTTGACTTCAAAGGGTTTTTCTCTCAAGGCATCGACCGCCCGGCACACTGCCAGCGCGCCGGCGGCGGTGGTGGCGTATGGCACCTTGAATTTGAGGGCCGCCCGGCGGATGGTATAGCCGTCGCGGCGCGGTTCGTCACCGGTGCCGGTGTTGATGATCAGCTGTATCCGGCCGTTCTTGATGGCATCGGCGGCATGGGGTTGGCCCTGGGACACCTTGTTGATCCGTTCGGCCGGGATGCCGTTGGCACAAAGATGGGACCATGTGCCGTCGGTGGCCAGGATATCGAACCGCATATGGAAGAATTGCCTGGCCACAGCCAGAATGGCCGCCTTGTCTTCGTCGCCCACACTGATGAAGACCGTTCCGGACAGGGGCAGGCGCTGACCGGCCGCCAGCTGAGCCTTGGCATAGGCCAGGCCGAAATCGGTCCCGATGCCCATCACCTCTCCGGTGGATTTCATCTCCGGTCCCAACAGGGTATCCACATCCGGAAAGCGATCAAAGGGAAGTACCGCCTCCTTCACCGACTGGTGCCGGGGGACCACCTCTTGGGTGAGTCCCAGCTCGGCAAGCGTTTTGCCCAGCATGACTTTGGTGGCCAGCTTGGCCAAAGGGATGCCGGTGGCCTTGCTGACGAAGGGGATGGTCCGGGAAGCCCGGGGGTTGACCTCGATCACATAGAGCTGGTTGTCTTTGATGGCGTACTGGACGTTCATCAGCCCCACCACCTTCAGTTCGGCGGCCATGGCCTTGGTGGCCATGGTGATCTGGGCGATCATGTCGCTGCCGATGCTCTGGGGGGGCAGCACGCAGGCGGAGTCGCCGCTGTGGACCCCGGCTGCCTCGATGTGTTCCATGATGCCGCCGATAATGGTGGTGGACCCGTCACAAATGGCGTCCACATCCACCTCCATGGCGGCTTCAAGAAACTTGTCGATGAGCACCGGGTGACCCGGGGAGGCCAGGATGGCCAGCCGGGTAAACGTCTCCATATCCTTGGGATCGTAAACGATCTTCATGGCCCGCCCACCGAGGA
This sequence comes from Desulfosarcina sp., assembly GCA_018224455.1. Classification (GTDB taxonomy): domain Bacteria; phylum Desulfobacterota; class Desulfobacteria; order Desulfobacterales; family Desulfosarcinaceae; genus Desulfosarcina. The sequence goes on along the minus strand of JAGTUY010000216.1, from coordinate 19,313 downwards.
CGAAGGAGGGGCGCACGATCACCGGATAGCCGATGGTATCGGCGATGGCCAACGCCTCGGCGATGGACAGGGCCGTGCCGTTGGCCGGCTGCATGAGGTCCAGCTTGTTGAGCATGGCCTGAAACAGCTCCCGGTCTTCGGCCCGGTCGATGCTCTCCGGCTGCGTGCCCAGAATGGGAACACCCTCCTGATGCAGCGGCGTGGAGAGATTCAGCGGGGTCTGCCCGCCGAACTGGACGATGATGCCGGCCGGCTTTTCCTTCTCCACGATGTGCAGCACGTCCTCGCGAGTCAGCGGCTCGAAATAGAGCTTGTCCGATGTATCGTAGTCGGTGCTCACCGTTTCCGGGTTGCTGTTGACCATAATGCTCTCCACGCCCATCTCTCGCAAGGCAAAGGAAGCGTGCACACAGCAGTAGTCGAACTCGATGCCCTGACCGATGCGGTTGGGTCCGCCGCCCAGAATCATCACTTTCTTACGACCCGAGACCCGGGCTTCGCATTCGGTTTCGTAGGTGGAATAATAGTAGGGGGTGGCGGCCCGGAATTCCGCCGCGCAGGTGTCCACCAGCTTATATACAGGCCGGATGCTCAGGTCTTTGCGTGTCCGCTCCACCTCTTTTTCCGTACTGCCGACGAGATGGGCGATCTGGACGTCGGAAAACCCGAAGGCCTTGGCCCGGGCCAGTCGGTCGGCGGTGAGGGCGAACAAACCGTCCGCTGCCGGGGTGCCCGACCGGCCTGCGGTCCCGGCCGCCTGAACCATGTCCTGCTCCATACGGAAAATCTGCTCCAACTGGAAGAGAAACCAGGGATCGATGGCGGTCATCTGGTAAATCGACGCGATGGACATGCCCGCCTGAAGGGCATTACGCAGGTAGAACAACCGCTGGGAGTTGGGGATGACCAGCTTCTGTTCGATCTCGTCCAGGGAGGGTGGCGCGCCATCCGCCTCGGGTCGATCCTTGCCGTCGGCACCGAAACCGAAGCGTCCGATTTCAAGGGACCGCAGGCCCTTTTGAAAGGCCTCTTTGAAGGTCCGGCCGATGGCCATGGTTTCACCCACCGACTTCATGGCGGTGGTCAGCAGATCCTGGGTTTCCGGAAATTTTTCAAAGGCCCACCGGGGAATTTTAACCACGCAATAATCCAGGGTCGGCTCGAAGGAAGCCAGGGTCTCGCCGGTGATGTCATTGGGGATTTCGTCCAGGGTGTACCCCACGGCCAGCTTGGCGGCGATTTTGGCGATGGGAAAACCAGTGGCCTTTGAGGCCAGGGCACTGCTCCGCGACACGCGCGGATTCATCTCCACGACGATCATATCCCCGTTTTGCGGATTGACGGCAAACTGGACATTGGAGCCGCCGGTATCCACCCCGATCTCGCGCATGATGGCCAGGGAGGCATCCCGCATCGTCTGGTACTCCCGGTCCGTGAGGGTCTGGGCCGGGGCCACGGTGATGGAATCGCCGGTGTGAACGCCCATGGGGTCAAAATTCTCGATGGAGCAGATGATCACCACGTTGTCGGCGTGATCACGCATCACCTCCAGCTCGTACTCCTTCCATCCCAGCATCGACTCTTCCAGCATGACCTGATGGGTCAGACTGGCATCCAGCCCCGATTTGGCGATGTTCTCCAGATCCTCGGGATTGTAGACCACCCCTCCCCCGGTGCCACCCAGGGTATAGCTGGGCCGGATGATCAGCGGAAAGCCGAGGTCGCCGGCAAGCACGCGGGCCTCTTCCATGGTGTTGGCGATGCCGCTGCGGGCACTGCGCAGACCGATTCGGTTCATGGCCTCACGGAAGCGGTCCCGGGATTCGGCCTTTTCAATAGCGTCCAACGAGGCACCGATGAGTTCCACGCCGAATTGTTCCAGTACCCCTTGCCGGGCCAGTTCCACGGCGGTGTTCAACCCGGTCTGCCCCCCCAAGGTGGGCAGCAGGGCATCGGGACGTTCCTTTTCGATGATCTTGGCCACGGCTTCCGCGGTGACCGGTTCGATGTAGGTGCGATCGGCCGTTTCCGGGTCGGTCATGATGGTTGCCGGGTTGGAATTCACCAGCACCACCTCGTAGCCCTCTTCTTTGAGGGCCTTGCAGGCCTGGGTGCCGGAATAGTCGAACTCACAGGCCTGGCCGATGATGATGGGGCCGGCGCCGATGATCAGGATTTTATGGATGTCTGTGCGTTTAGGCATGTGATTAAACGGTTTTCATCATCGCCCTGAACTGGCCGAACAGGTATGCCGCATCGTGCGGCCCCGGAGACGCCTCCGGGTGGTATTGGACTGAAAATGCCGGCAGCCGGCGGTGCCGGATCCCCTCAACGGTGTTGTCGTTCAGGTTGATGTGGGACACCTCGACGGTATCGGCGCCCAGACTGTCCATATCCACGGCGAAACCATGATTCTGGGAGGTGATCTCTACCTTGCCGGTGGTCAGATTCTTGACCGGCTGATTGGTGCCGCGGTGGCCGAATTTCAATTTATAGGTACGCCCACCCAGAGCCAGGCCCAGAATCTGGTTGCCCAGGCAGATGCCGAAAATAGGCAGCCGGCCCAGCAGCTCCTTGACCGTCTGGACGCCATAAACGACCGGTTCCGGATCGCCGGGACCATTGGAGAGAAAGAGGCCGTCCGGCGACATGGCCATAATGGCCGATGCATCGGTGGCGGCCGGCACGACCACCACCTCGAACCCGACGCGCGCCAGGCATCGGGCAATATTGTACTTGAGGCCGAAATCAATGGCCACCACCGATGGACGATCCCCCCGGTGCCGCCAGACGTCGGCATTCAATTTCAAGTCATCGGCCAGCGTGTCGGGCCTGTTGCCGGCCCAGCGGTAAGGCTGCGCGGTGGTGACTTGCCTGGCCAGGTCCATCCCCACCATGCCGGCAATGGCCTTGGCACGCCGCGTCAGGGATCCGGGATCCAGATCAATGGTCGAGACAATGGCGCGCATGGCGCCGCCATTGCGGATATGGCGGGTCAGGGCACGGGTATCCAGTCCCTCGACGCCCAGCACACCCTGACCGGCAAGGTAGTCGGCAAGCGATTGCGTGGATCTGAAGTTGCTGGGAAACGGCTGGTATTCCTTGACGATAAAAGCGGCCACCTGGATCCGTGCGGACTCAACATCTTCGTCGTTGACACCGTAGTTGCCGATCAGCGGATAGGTCATGGTGACCATCTGGCCGCGGTAGGACGGGTCGGTGAGCACCTCCTGATAACCGGTCATGCTGGTGTTGAACACCACCTCGCCACTGGCTTCCCCCGGACCGGTAAAGGATCGGCAGGGAAACGTGCGGCCATCTTCAAGGGCTAACAGTGCTTGCATACGGTTTTTTTTTCGCGGATTTGGCTCGCCGCTGTGCCAAATGATTGATAAAGAGGTCAACGTTCTGTGGTCAATTATCACATCTGATCGGCAAATCAACCCCCTAAAAAAGGCAGGCTCGCGAACCTGCCTTTTTTTGCCGATACAGTTGAATAGGGCATTAACCGACGGGGGTGTTTTCCACCAGATCCCAGATGCCACAGGGGCAGGCACCGGCACAAAATCCGCAGCCGATGCAGCGGTCCGGGTCCACCACATATTCGAAGGCGACATCCCCCACCGCCTCGCGGCTGATGGCCGCCTCCGGACACATGGCCACACAGATGCCGCAGTCCCGGCAGGTGCCGCAGGAGGAGCACTGGGAACCGCACTGGTCCATATCCTCATACTGGACGATCCGGGGATCCAGATATTCCAGGGAAATGCGGTTGATGTCGATAACCATCTTCCGGTCCGCGCCGGGCCGCTTGCCGGCCAGAATCTCCGCGATGGTTTCGGCTGCCCGCCGCCCGGCACCAATCGCATCGGTAAGCAGTCCGGGCCGCACCGCGTCACCGATGGCATACACGTTGGGGTTGGATGTCTGGTAATCTTCGTTGACGGCCACGAAGCCACGCTCCGTCGCCACGTCGCCCGGCAGGAAGTCGAGATCCGGCGCATCGCCGATGGAGACGACCACCGTGTCGGCGGGGATCAACTCCCCGGATTCCAGTTCCACACCCTGGTCGGTGATCTGGCGGGTAAACACCGGCCAACGGAACATGGCGCCCGCCGCCTCGGCGTCTTCACGCTCCTTGCCGAAGCTGGCCGGCTCCTGAACGTCCAGCAGGGTAATCTGCCTGGCGCCCAGGCGGGCCGCCTCGGTGGCCACGTCGCAGCCCACGTTGCCCGCACCGATAATCACCACCCGGTCTCCCGGTTTGACCCGGTCGCGCTTGGCATCGGATAGAAAATCCATGGCCGTGATTAACCGTTCCTTGCCCGGAACGGGCAGGGTCCTCGCCTTTTGGGCACCGGCGGCCACGATCACAAAATCGTAATCGGCGATCAGTTGGACCATATCGCGCTGGTTCAGCCGCTGATGGAGGTGAACATGGGGAATCACCTCAGCTGCCCGTGCCAGTTCTTTGCCCACCACGTCGGCGGGAATTCGGCTGTTGGGAATCACCGACGCGATCTTGCCGCCCAGCGTGGGAGCGTTGTCGAACACCACCGCCTCATGGCCCAACCGCCGAAGCTGCCAGGCCGTGGAGATGCCGGCAGGACCGCCGCCGACCACGGCGATGCGTTTACCGGAAAGCGGCGGCAGCTCCGGCATCCTGGCCTTGATGCTGGCCCGGCCCAGTTGAGACACGTCCACCGGGGTCATAAAGGCCGACCCTTTGGTACAGGCGGTCATGCAGGGGTGGGGACACAGGTAGCCGCACACGGAGGCCGGAAAAGGGGTGAAGGCCAGCGCCAGGTCCACCGCCTCATCCACCCGCCCCTCACGCACCAGCCGCCAGCGCTCCTGCACCGGAATCCCTGACGGGCAGGTGGATTCACAGGGAGCCTTGAATTTTCGGTTTTCCCACACGGGAACGAAGCGCCGCAGGTCACCGTGGGTAATCAGCGGAATGGCGCTGCGGTCAAGGTCGGTGAGATCGCCGACGATGCCGCCTTTGCCCAGCTTGACATCCCAGACGTTTTTCCTGAAATCAGCCATGGAGCGCCTTTCGACGCCCTTCTTGTCCTGGGGCGACCGGGCGGCGATCAATTGCCATTCTTCGCGGTCACTCAGGCGCTCGAACAATTCCGATCGGTCGATGGCCGCCAGAAAGCATTCAAGCCCGTCGGTCAGCCAGCGCCAGGTGTCGCCATCGATGGGCATCATCTTGGCGTCGGCATGACTGAAGCCCTGATGCGGACCGCGAAACAGCACGCGACCGCCCACCATGCCCACCATGGGGCGGTATCCCAATACATTGCCAGGATTCTGGGGCTCATGGCCGCAGATCACGGCCACGCCACCGGCCATGAATTCGGCAAAATAGTCCCCCGCCGACCCCAGCACCCAGAGCTGGGGCGGTTCAAAGCGGGGGTTGAACTTGGTCATGGTCATGCCCCGCGCGCCGATGTTACCGGCAATATATACCTGTCCCTGGGCCATCCCATTGGCCACGCCGTTGGACGCATGACCGTGAACGGTAATCGTCGCACCGGCGTTGAGCCAGCCCACATCGTCCGAGGCCGGCCCCAGCACTTCGATGAACGTACCCGGGTATCCCAGGGATCCCAGCCGCTGGCCGGCATGGCCGTCGATGGTGATATGCACGGGCTCGCCATCCGACCGCCAGAGCCTGCCGCCGATGCCGTGCTGGCCAAAGGCGTGAATGATCAGCTGACGATGACCCGCCTGCACGGCCTGCTGAATCTGTTCTTCGAGAACCCGTGAGGCCAGGCGCTCGCCATCACGTTTTCCCAGTATATTGAAAGGCTGTCTGCTTTCCGTCATCACATCTTCTCCGGAAAAAAATTACACCACATACTTGATATCAAGCCGCTGGGCGGCGTGGTAATCACTGATGCCCAGGGCGTCCGACATGCCGATGGGCAGTGCCGTGGACCGACCCAGCGGAGCCATAATTTTTTTCAGTTCCGTGTCAAAGGCCAGAAAGAGATCCACCACCCGTTCGGCCACCTGCTCCACATCCAGGCGGCGATAGAGGCGCGGATCCTGGGAGGTGATGCCACGGGGGCAGCGGCCGATGTTGCAGATGTTGCAGCGATCCGTCTCCGATCCCAGGCAGCCGGCGGCGGCCTGCATGATGTATTTTCCGGTCTGGACGCCGCTGGCCCCCAGCATGATCAGGGCGGCGGCATTGGCAGCCAAATTCCCGCTTTTTCCAGCGCCGCCCCCGGCAAAAATGGGGATCTCGTTCTGCATGCCCACTTTGACCAGATTCAGGTAGCTGTCGCGGACGTTGGTGGCGATGGGGTGGCCCATGTGGTCCATGGAGACGTTGTAGGCGGCTCCGGTGCCTCCGTCCTCCCCATCGATGGCCAGACCGGCGGCATAGGGATTCCGGGTCAGGTTGTTGAGTACCGCCATGGCCGTGGATGTGGCTGAAATCTTAGGATATACCGGGACCCTGAAGCCCCAGGCCATGCACATGGATTGAATCATCTTGGCCACCGACTCTTCAATTGAGTACTGGGTCTGGTGGGTGGGCGGGCTGGGCAGACTGACCCCCGCCGGCACACCGCGGATGGCGGCAATCAATCGATTGACTTTATGCCACATGAGCAAGCCGCCGTCACCGGGCTTGGCGCCCTGACCATACTTGATCTCGATGGCGCAGGGATCTTCCACCATCTCGGGTATGGCGTGGATGATCTCGTCCCAGCCGAAATAACCGCTGGCGATTTGCAGGATCACGTATTTCAGAAAAGGGCTTCTGAGCAGGCGCGGCGGGCAGCCGCCTTCACCGGTGCACATGCGCACGGGCATGCCCATTTCCTCATTGAGGTAGGCCACCCCCATCTGCAGCCCCTCCCACATATTGGGGGAAAGCGCACCGAAGCTCATGCCGCCGATGATCAGGGGGTAGATCTCCCGAACCGGAGGGATCCATCCATTTTCATTCACGAACTTCAGGTTCTGCTCCGGAGGCAGGATCCTGCCCAACAAGGTCCGCATTTCAAATTCGTGACGGCCGGCATCCAGGGCCGGGTCGGTGAGCATGGAGATGCGGATGAACTTGATCTGGTCCAGGATACCACCGGGTGTGTTGCGCCGGCCGCCGCGGCTGCGGGGCTGGCCGCCGCGGTTGATATGGTACCGCAGCTTGTCCGCTTCGTCGGACCGCATGGGGAAAATGGCGTCGTTGGGGCACACCAGACTGCAGGTGGCGCAACCCACACAGGCATAAGCCGGGTCAGTCTTCTGACGGATGCCGTGGTATACCTCGAAACTGCTGGCTGAATTTCCCTGGGGCGCCAAGGAGACCTCGACGCGCCGCTTGCGGAACACGCCCAGTTCGATGGCATTCACCGGGCACACCGCCGTGCACCGGCCGCACAGGGTACACTTGTCTTTGTGCCAGAGGATCTGCCAGGGCAGATCCTTTACGCTCAGTGTAGAAGGGCTAATGGTTGCGTTTGGCTGCATATGGAAACCTCCTGGCGCGCCGGTCCGACGATGACCGTGTCCAGATGCATGGGTTGAAAGTCTTGGCTCTTGTCTCGATCGGGAACCGCGAAGTCCAGGCCGCAGATTTCAGAAGAGAAGGCGTATCGACCGGGCCGGCCGCCCACCACGCCGGGGCGCAGTTTCTTGCGGTCCTGGACCATGAAGAGGCTGTGGTCCGGCAGACATCCGATCACACAGTTGGGCCCGTCGATGATCAAACGGCGGCACGACTGCTTGAGTTGGGTCAACAGGTCGGCGTTGGGGTGGTTTGCGATGTCGGCATCCTGCAGCGGCGTAATCACATGTTTGTAAGCCGAAATATCCAATCCCAGCCGCGTCTGGGTGTAGTGAAGGATGTGGGTGAAAACCTCAGAGTCGCTCTGGTAGCCCGAGTACCCGGGAAAGTTGCGCGACAGCAGAAACTCCCGGATAGGGGTGAATGCCGTGCATTCACCGTTGGTCATGGAGGCATAGCCCTGGATGAAAAACGGGTGGCAGGCATACAGGTTGATGGCATAGTTGGTATTCTGCCGGCCCTGGGCCATAATGACCCGGGCGTGCAGTTCCTTGCGGTCCAGCTTCAGGTAGTTGGCCACCTGGAGCGGGTCGCCGATCTCCTTGAGCATGATCACGTCCGGCCAGAAGGAGAAAACGATCATATCATGCTTCTCCTCGCCCATGGCCCGCAGCCGGAGGCGAATCTCCAACAGCTTTTCATTAAGCGCCGCCTGGGTGTAGCCATCCCACTCTTCGGGGTATTCATAGGCGCGAATCAGGTAGATGTCCCGCTTGGGGACACCGGGGGGCGGTTTTTTGGGGACCTTGATGGTGATCTTGTATTTGGTCATGAACCCGACATCCATCATGAAGGTATCCAGACGCCGCAGTCCCGCTTCGCTGAATATTCCGGACAGGATGGGTGCGTCCTTGATCTCCTCGAAGGGTCCTCCAAGGTCACGCAGAAACAGACCGACACCGGATCCATCGTGGCCCTCCCGCATGACGTCCATGGCTTCCAGGGCGATCATGGGAGAGACGGGGGTCTCACTGGTCATGGCAAACAGTCGGCACATGGTTGATACACTCCTTTGGATGCCGTGGTAAAAAAGGCCGCCATTGACCTGTCAATGACGGACCGGGATGGAACGAAACAGCAAGTTGTATACCATAATATAGAACGCACTGAAATCCAATTGCATATCAACCTGGTTATTCGACCGCCTCAACGCCGGCAAAGCAAATTTTTACATTACTGCAATTTAATTGTGAATCAAATGACAATATTGTAAAATTCGTTACTGTGGTTCAGATGAAATCATAACCTATCGAAAAAATACTGATCTTGGCAAATTTTAGGAAAGCTGATACCAATCAACCATGAACACCCCCCCCTCCGAATTCCTGGACCGACATCAAAAGGAACAATGGTTTTTTTTCTGTCAAGAAGCCCGGGCCACCGGCAGGCCTTTTTCCCCCGCCTCGGCCGGTGCAAACGCTCTGGCGACAGCCTTCGACGTCAGCGAGTTCGTTTCCACCAGCTGCATTCGTCACCCGCACATGGCCTTGGATCTGATCGACAGCAACGATCTGTTCGAACCGTACGACGACGGCCGCATGGCCGGCCGCCTGGCGCCGCTGCTCCTGCCGGTATCAACGGCAGCTCCGGATATTCCCATGGACGGCCTGCTGGCATTGCTGAAAACCGCCCTGCGTCAATTCCGGCGGCGGGAGATGGTGCGCATTGCCGTGAGGGATCTGGCCGGCATCTGCGACCTGGACGACACCATGGCCGATCTTTCCGCCCTGGCCGCGGCGGCCATTGATGGAGCCCTGGGTTTGCTGTTTGAACGCATGTGCGCAACCGACGGTGTTCCCGAGGACGACGACGGGAACGGCCAAGAATTAGTAGTCATCGGCATGGGAAAACTGGGTGCCGGTGAACTCAATTTCTCGTCCGATGTGGATCTGATTTTCACCTTCCCGGCCAGCGGTGAAACCCGGGGCGGCCAACGTCCCCTGTCCAACGAAGTTTTTTTTACCCGGCTGTGTCGATACCTGATCCAGGCCATCGGTGAAAACACCGCCGACGGCTTCGTCTTCAGGGTGGATACCCGGCTGCGGCCTTATGGCGACGGCGGCCCGCTGGTCATGACTTTCGACCATATGGAAGACTATTACCAGTTCCAGGGCCGTGAGTGGGAGCGCTACGCCCTGATCAAGGCCGATGTGGTAGCCGGAGACCGGGATGCCGGCCGAAAGCTGCTCCGACGCCTGCAGCCGTTCATCTATCGGCGGTACCTCGATTTCGGCGTGTTTGAGTCGTTGAGGGAGATGAAGCAAAAGATCACCGCCGAGGTTCGCAGAAAGAAACTTCACGACAACATCAAACTGGGCAGCGGCGGCATTCGGGAAATCGAGTTTTTTGGACAGATGTTCCAGTTGATCCGGGGCGGTGTTCTGCCGGCGCTCCAGCAACCGGCAATCCAAACCGTGCTGAACACGCTGGGCAAAGAGGGATTTGTGCCGCAGCCAGTTTGTCGGGAACTCGCCCAAGCGTACCGCTTTTTCAGAAAAACCGAACACCGTCTCCAGGAGACCCACGACCAGCAAACCCATGCGCTGCCGTCGGACCCGCTCGCCCGGTCGCGGCTGGCCTGGTCCATGGGATTCGACACGTGGGACAGCTACTTGCAGGTCCTGGATGGCCATCGCGAGCGGGTTCGCTCGCATTTCGACGGCCTGTTGGAACCCGAGGCCAAAGCGACCAGCGACGGTGGTGCCAGCCAGGCGGCAACGGATATGGCCGATGCCTGGTCCTTTTCCACGACAACGGGTGAGCGCCGACAACTCCTCAAAACGACAGGCTTTAAGGACAGCGATGCCGCCGCCACCCTTCTGGAAAACTTTAAATCCGAACCGGCCACTCGATCCCTGAGCAGCTCGGGGAAGCGCCGCCTGGACCGTCTGGTCCCGCGGATATTGAAGGCAGCCGGTGGCTGTGACGACCCCGAGACCGTCTTGGATCGCGTTCTGCAGCTGCTCAGGAGCATTCAACAACGGATCAGCTACCTCTCCCTGCTCCTCGAATACCCCGACGCGCTGACCCATCTGATTCGACTGGTCAGCGCCAGCCCATGGATCGCCGCCTTCTTGAGCCGCCACCCGGTGGTGCTGGATGAACTGTTGGATTCACGCACCCTGTACGCCCCCCCCGGGCCCGATGCCTTGCGCAACAACCTTGCACGTCAGCTAGCCACCGTGCCGGATGACGATCCGGAGTACCAGATAGAGGCCTTGTGCATCTTCCGCCAGATCAACACCCTGAGAGTGGCGGCGTCGGACATCACCCATGTGCTGCCATTGATGAAGGTCAGCGATCATCTCTCCTGGATCGCCGAAACGATCCTCGACAAGGTGGTGGAAATCTCCTGGAATCATCTGGTTGAAAAACATGGCCGCCCGTCATGCACCCTGAAGGGCCAGGCCTGCGAACGGGGATTTGCCGTCATCGGTTACGGCAAACTGGGGGGGATCGAGCTGGGATACGGATCGGACCTGGACCTGGTCTTTCTCCACGCGGCCGACCCCGGTGAAACCGTCGGCGGCACGCGTCCCATCGACAACGCCCACTTTTTTTCCCGCCTGGGTCAACGGGTGGTTCATATGCTTTCAACCCACACGGCCGCCGGCACCCTTTACGAGGCCGATATGCGACTGAGGCCCAACGGCGCTTCGGGGCTGTTGGTCAGCCATGTCAACGGATTCCAAAACTACCAGATGAACGAGGCGTGGACCTGGGAGCACCAGGCCCTGATCCGGGCTCGTCCCATCACCGGGGACGGTGTGCTCAAAGAGGCCTTTTCGACCATTCGGCGCCAGGTGCTCTGCCTGCACCGGGAACCGGAAACCTTGAAGGCATCCGTGCGGGAAATGCGTGAACGCATGCGCGAAAACCGCCTGTCGGCCGGACCGGACCAGTTCGACATCAAAGAAGACATCGGTGCGATGGTGGATATCGAGTTTTTGGTCCAGCACCTGGTATTGCAGCACGCAGCCAACCATCCGGATATCTGCCGCTGGACTGATAATGTTCGCCTGCTGCAGGCACTGGCCGAAACCGGTATCGTTGACGGGGTGACTGCCTACCGGCTCCGGCAGGCCTACCTGATTTTCAGGGCTGTGGTTCACCGGCTCAATCTGCAGGAGCGCTCCCCCCTGATCGATTGCCATCGGTTCGAGCACCTGAGGGATTTGGTTCGGCGCTTCTGGCAGCAGACGTTAGATTAAAAAAAAGGCCTTTGCCATGCAAGACAGGTCCCGTGATCAGTTGTTGCCTTTCAAGCTGAGTCTGGTGTTTCGCCGGGGCTTGGGTCGGCAGCTGCTGTTTTTTTGTTTGGGCCTTTCCATGGTACCCATGGCCCTGGTTGGATGGATCAGCTACCAAACGGCCTACCCACGCGTGGAGCAGGAAATCCGCCAGAACATCCGCATCGCCGCCGAATTGAAAAGCCGTCAGCTTCAACGCTTTTTCGATGACCGGCTGGCTGACGCCGATAAGCAGGGTCGTGAACGCACCACCGTATCTTTTTTCAACACCCTGGTCAGAAGCCATGCAGCGGCTGAAGCAACGGTCTCCGAATTGGTAGGCAGTGTCCCATGGGCCATGGCCACCGCCGCCTACGGATCCGACATGGAACTGCATGCCAACCTCCACGGCTACAGTGATATTCTGATGATTGATCCAGCCGGAAATATTCTGTTCTCCAGCGCCAGGCAGAAAGACCTGGCGGAAAACCTGAATCAGGGTGGATTGGCAAAAACCCGCTTTGCCGACGCCTTTCGCAGAACCCTTGAATCAGGAAATCCCGGATTTGCCGGTTTTGAACGCTATTCCCCGGCCGGCGATACCGAAACGGCCTTCGTGACCGCACCCATTCGCGGTGAAAACAGCCAACCCGCTGGTGTTGTTGCCTTTCAAGTTCCGCTCCGTACCGTCCAACAAATCGTGGAGGCGCCCGTGGGAATCGGGACGGGGTCGCAGCTGTATCTGGTGGATGTCGACCTGACACTGCTGGCCGGCACCACCGGATCGCCGCATCCCAGCAGCGGTGCCAGGATAGAGTCCGCGCAAACACGGTTATGGCGGGAAAACCAGGCTGGTGAAAGCGTCCCGACATTCCCGGCGGAGCCTTTTACATATGCAGGACCGGGCGGCAATCCGGTCATCGGCACCTACGCCCAGATACGCCTGGGCGATACCCCATATGCCTTGATTGCTGAAATTGAAACGGCGGCTGCGTTTGCTGTCATCCATCCGCTGCGGGCGGTAATCGTTGCCATCGTGATCCTGACGGGCGCGGGGGCACTGGTGGCATCTGCGATCTTGGCACGAACGATCGTTGAACCGGTGCGCGATCTTTACCGACAGACATCGATGGTGGCACAAGGTCACTATGACCATGACATGCATGTCACCGCTGACCATGAGATCGGAGAACTGGCAGCATCCTTCAACAGCATGATTCACCATCTCAAAACACAAAACAACACCCTGTCGCGGTTCATATCCGGCCTAGCCAACCTGCACCGGTTGGTCGGCAAAGGACAGGATCTGGGGGAGCTGTCTCTCAATTCGCTCGAATTTCTTTTTGACGTTCTCGACCTGTGTCAGGCAGACTTTTTTATCATGGATGACGACGGCGAACTGAAATGCATCAGCCGGTTCCCAGGCCATCCCAATGGTGAGCGGCGACCGGTTTTCGACCCGAAAGCGGGGCGGATCGATCCGGCGGCCCAAGTAGAAACCCTCGCGATGTTTCACAGGGAGGCGAGCAGCGGCTTGGTGGCGCCTGTTTCCACGCCTGACCTGGCCAATCTGATCGCGGCGCCCTTGATATGGCGGCAAACCGCCATAGGGGTTCTGGAGCTGTCGAAAACAGGCGTATTCAACCGATTTCATTATCATTTCGTAGAAGCGGCGTCGGCGGTCATTGCCGTTGCCGTCGACGCCGCATCAACCCGGCAGCAGGAGGAGGCACTGCTGGAACAGACCCGGAAACAAGCTCAGCGATTGAAGGCGCGTGAAGCATCGCTCGAAGAAAGCACACGCCAATTGCAGGCGCAGCGCCGGGCTTTTCAAACGTCCGAGGAGAAGCTTCAACTCAAACAGATGGAGTTGGAAGCCGCCAACGCACAGATGGTGAAAAACGCTGCCGATCTCGAAGCTCACATGGCCATCCTGGAAACACAGAAATTGGACATGCAGAGACAAAACACCGAGTTGGAAAAAGCCCACCTGGAACTGGCGGAAAAAGCCCGGCAGCTTGAGATTTCGAGCCGCTACAAAACGGAGTTCATGGCCAACATGTCCCATGAACTCCGAACCCCGCTCAACAGCATCCTGCTGCTTTCCCGGCTGCTTCTGGAGAATAAGGAAAAAAACTTGACCGCCCGGCAATCCGAGTTCGCCCAAACCATCCATTCGGCGGGAGAAGACCTGCTGAACCTGATCAACGAAATCCTGGATCTGGCCAAAGTGGAATCGGGGAAAATGGAGGTGGCGCTTCAAGCGGTACGGGTCCAATCCATTGCCGACGCCATTCAGGTAAGCTTTGCGCCCCTGGCCGAGCAGCGCGGTATCCGGTTTGCCATCCATGTGGCGCAGGACGTGCCGGAACGACTGATCACCGATAGAAAGCGCGTCGAACAGATCGTCAAAAATTTTCTCTCCAATGCCTTCAAGTTCACCGCCAGGGGAACCATCCGCCTGGAAATCACGGTTTCCCGCGAACGGGTCATCTGTCGGGGTGCCGACGACACGGATGACCATGGCTGTCTGTCCATCAGTGTTGTGGACACGGGAATCGGCATTCCGGCGGCCAAGCAGCAGATGGTGTTTGAAGCTTTCCAGCAGGTAGACGGCTCCACCCGGCGCAAGTATGGCGGCACCGGATTGGGCCTTTCCATTTCACGGGAACTGGCCCGAATGCTGGGCGGTATCATTACGCTCGAGAGCGAAGATAACCAGGGCAGCCGGTTTACGCTTCACCTGCCCATCATCCCGCTGCCCGAGAATGAACCGGCGATGATCCGCGGCGATGCTTTCGAGCGAACCGCCACCCGGGCAGCGGCGGCGCCGGCCTCGGCGGATGAGACCGAAGCGGCCCCGAGAGTGGATCCGGTTCCGGATGATCGCAATCGGCTGACACCCGGGGACAGATGTATTCTCATCATCGACACGAATCCAGGCACGACCGAACCCATCAAGGCATATGCTCACCAAAATGGCTATAAAATACTGGTGGCCGAACAATTCCAGACCGGCCTTCATTTCGCCGATTACTATCTCCCTACCGCCATTTTCGTAAACCTGGGGCTGACCGATGCCAACGGCTGGACGATGGTTCACCGAATCAAAGCCAACCCCCGCAGCCGGCACATCCCCGTTTTTACTTTCTCTTTGCAGACGGATGACTTCGACGCAGCGGTTCACGGGGCAGCAGGCCATGTGATCGAGCCGGTCACCGCCCGTCACCTGGAAGCTTCATTTCAGCGGATCGACCATCTGCAATCGACCGAAGGTCGAACGATCCTCGTGGTCGCCCCGGATTCGGACGCCATTGCCCAAATCACCGGCGCTGTCGGCGGCAAAACGATCCGCATCATGACGGCGGCCACGGCTGTCGAGGCAAAAACGGTCCTGAAAACAAAAGTCGTCCATGCCGTGATCGTACATCCAGCCTTAAGTGCCGCCGAACAGCGCCGTTTTCTAAACGGCCGGCAACACGATCCAATGCCGGTGTTTCTGTACCCGGGGACGTCGCTGGACACCCAACCTGCAGGCGCTGTCGACCCATTTTCGGCTGTGGTGAACCTCAAGGTAATCGACGCACCGGAGCAGCTGCTGCTGGCGCTGGTTTCGCGTCTTCACCTGCTGCCTGAAGCACTGGACGAGCCCCATCGCGATCGGCTGCTGGCCGTGGACAACCGCCTTCCCGGGTTAAAGGGTCGCAAAGTACTTCTGGTAGATGACGACATGCGAACGGTTTTTGCCGTATCCAATGTTCTGGAGGACCAGGGAGCCGAAGTGTTCACCGGAAAATCAGGCAAGGAAAGTCTTGACAAACTGGACCGGTTTCCGGACATTGATCTCGTTCTTATGGATGTCATGATATCCGAAGTGGACGGTTACCGGGCCATTCGAGAGATTCGAAACCGGGATCGCTACAAAACCCTTCCCATTGTCGCCCTGACGGCAAAAGCCATGCAGGGAGACCGAGCCAAGTGCATCGAAGCCGGCGCCGACGATTACCTGGCCAAACCGGTGAACCTGGATAAACTGACGTCCATGCTTAAAATCTGGATAACCCCGCAAACCACCGATCCGGAGCGCATCGGCGCATCGTCTTCCATTGATTGAACCCACGGGACGCGACCATGTCATCAGATGAAAAGATAAAAATCCTGGTTGTGGACGACCGGCCCGAGAATCTAATGGCCATCGAAGGCGTCCTTGAGCGACCGGAGCTGTCCATCATTACCGCCACCTCCGGAAACGAAGCGCTAGGACTGGTTTTGGAACACACCTTCGCCCTGATTCTCCTGGACGTTCAAATGCCTGGCATGGACGGCTTTGAGGTGGCTGAACTGATGCGGGGCAGCGAAAAAAGCCGCCATATCCCCATTATTTTCCTCACGGCCATCAGCAAAGACGACGCCCACGTCTTTACCGGCTACGAGAAAGGTGCGGTGGACTATCTGTTCAAGCCACTGGACCCGCTCATCCTCAGAAGCAAGGTCAATGTCTTTGTCGAATTGTTTCAACAGCGAATAAAGCTTCAGCAGAGCAATTTGGAATTGAGCCGTGCGGTGGCGGAACTGGAAGCCGTCAACCTTCAGATCCGTGAGCAGCAAAAATCGGTGATCGAGGAGGAGCGCCTGAAAGTTCTGCTTCAGATGGCCGGTGCCACGGCCCACGAACTGAACCAGCCATTGATGATTCTGATAGGAAATGTCCAGCTGATGGAAATGGATGGCAACATCCCGGCCCACTTGGCCGGCCGGGTGAGTAAAATTACCGAAGCCGCCAACCGGATTTCCGACACGGTCAAGAAGATCCAGACCCTCCGCCACGACCAACCCAAAACCTACGCCGGCGGGAAAACCATCCTCAACCTGGACCAGCATGTCTCTATCCTGGCCATTGAGGAAAAAGACAATGACTTCGCCCAAGTCAGAAAGATCCTGCGGGATCACCATCAGCTTACACTGACCCGGGTAAAATCCATCCGCGAGGCATTCGGCCGTCTGGACAAGGATAGGTTCGATCTCATCTTTCTGGATTACCTGCTACCCGACGGCACCGGCCTGGACTTTCTTGAAGCCATCAACAACAAGGGGATGGAGACACCGGTGGTGGTTATTACCGGCCAGGGAGACGAGCTGATCGCCTCCCGGATCATCCAGGCCGGTGCCTACGACTATCTCCCCAAGGCCAAGGTGAGCGGCAAAGCGCTGCTGCGTATCATTTCCAATGCCCTGGAAAAGGCCGGTTTGAAGCGGGAGATGCGCATGGCTCAGGAGAAGCTAACAGAGATGTCCGTGCGCGATGAACTGACCGGCATGTTCAACCGGCGCTATTTTCGGGAAGCGCTGGAACGGGAAATCTCCGGTGCGCAACGCTACGGTCACGGGCTGGCGCTGTGCATGATCGACCTGGACCATTTCAAGCGGGTCAATGATAACCACGGACATCTGTGCGGGGACTGCGTCCTCCAGGAGTTCGGGCGGTTGCTGAATGACAGCATCCGCAAATATGATGTGGGCTGTCGTTACGGCGGTGAGGAGTTTGCCGTCATTCTCCCGGACACCCCGCTGGATAAAGCGTCAGCCCTGTGCGAGCGTTTTCGGGAGCGGGTGAAGGCGCACGGATTCACCTACGGGGAGCTGACCCTTCACATCACCGCCAGCGTGGGTGTCGCTGCCCGGCCCGCCGGTGGTATTATCACCGGCAGGCAGCTGGTAGACCAGGCTGACAAAGCCTTGTACCAGGCCAAAAGCCAGGGGAGGAATCAAGTCGTTGCCATTTAGCCATCGGGTTGAAAACGAGGGCGAACGCTAACCACCGGTTAGTCCATCTGGCAACACCCGTGAAACAAAAGAAAACGCCGGGGCTTCTTTGACAGATGCACCCGGCGTTTTTTGTTAACGTAGTTATCACTGGCTCAGGACCGGTGAATCATCAGGACTTCCTGGCGCCGGCATAGCCGATGCCTTTGAGGGCCTCTTCCATTTCACCCAGGATGGTCGGGTCGTCGATGGTGGCCGGCACATTGTATTCCTTGTTGTCGGCAATCTTCTGGATCGTGCCACGCAGGATCTTGCCCGAACGCGTCTTGGGCAGCCGTTTGACCACCGTGGCCGTCTTGAACGCCGCCACCGGGCCGATGCGGTCGCGCACCATCTGGATCGTTTCCTTGATTATTTCGTCATCGGCCTTGGTCACCCCGGCCTTAAGCACCACAAAACCCACCGGCACCTGGCCCTTGAGGTCGTCATCCACCCCCAGCACCGCGCACTCGGCCACGTCCGGATGGTCCGAAAGCACCTCCTCCATGGCCCCCGTGGAGAGCCGGTGACCGGCCACGTTGATGATGTCGTCCGTGCGGCTCATGATGTAGGCGTAGCCCTCCTCATCGATGTACCCCGCATCGGCCGTCTTGTAGTAGCCGGGGAACTCTTCCAGGTAGGACGCCACGTAGCGGTCATCTTTCTGCCACAAGGTCGGCAGCGCACCCGGGGGCAGCGGCAGCTTCACCACCAGGGCCCCGATCTCACCCGTCGCCACCTGATTGTTGTTTTCGTCCACGACCTGCAGGTTCCATCCCGGCGCCGGCTTGGTGGGTGAGCCCTCCTTGACCGGAAAGACGTGCAGGCCCATGCAGTTGGCGCAGATGGCCCAGCCCGTCTCGGTCTGCCACCAGTGATCCACCACCGGCACCTTGAGGGCATCTTCGGCCCAGTGCAAGGTGTTGGGGTCCGTGCGCTCACCGGCCAGGAACAGGGCCTTGAAGTTGGACAGGTCGTACTTTTTCATCAGTTCGGCCTTGGGATCCTCGCGCTTGATCGCCCGGAAGGCCGTCGGCGCAGTGAACATGGCCTTAACCTTGTGGTCGGCGATCACCCGCCAGAAGACCCCGGCGTCCGGTGTTCCCACCGGCTTGCCCTCGAACAGGATCGTGGTGCAACCCTTGAACAGCGGCGCGTAGACAATGTAGCTGTGCCCCACCACCCAGCCCACGTCCGAGGCCGCCCAGTAAACATCCCCAGCGTCCACGTTGTAGATGTTCTTCATGCTCCATTTCAGTGCCACCACGTGGCCGCCGTTGTCGCGCACGACGCCTTTTGGCTCGCCTGTGGTGCCCGAGGTGTAAAGGATGTAGAGCGGATCCGTGGCCGCCACCGGCACGCAGTCTGCCGGCGTTGCCGCGGACATGGCTTCCACCCAGTCCACATCCCGGCCGGCGATCATGGACGCCTTCTCCATGGGCCGCTGAAAGATGATGCACTTGCCCGGCTTGCTGGTGCTCATGTCGATGGCCTTGTCCAATAGCGGCTTGTAGGCGATGATTTTCTTGACTTCAATGCCGCACGAGGCCGTCACGATCACCTTGGGCTTGGCATCGTTGATGCGCGTGGCCAACTCTTTGGCCGCAAATCCACCAAAAACCACCGAGTGCACCGCACCGATGCGGGCACACGCCAGCATGGACATGGCCGCTTCGGCGATCATGGGCATG
>JAGTUY010000215.1 GCA_018224455.1 Desulfosarcina sp. | reverse complement strand
TTCGGCCTGCCTGATCGTCTTGGGCGTTTCGATCCTGGCCAGTCTGCAGCCCGCGGCCAAGGCGGCGCGGCTGGAACCGGTGGAGGCCCTGCGTCATGTCTGAGTAGGGGCGAATAATTATTCGCCCCTACGGGTTCACGTGACGGAATCGGGTATTGTTGTATTTGAGAATTCCTTGAATTCCCCTCGATGGAGTCGATCATGAGACATAAAACCCTGATAAGCGCACTTTGTCTGCTGCTGATACTGATTGCACCGAAGATCGGATTCTCCGAACCGTTGACCGGCGAACAAATTTTGGAGGCGGTGGACGGCAACCTGCAGCCGGGCGATCTGGAGATGTACCGCAAGATCATCAACATCGAGCCGGACGGAACCAAAAAGGAGTTCGTGCTCTGGTTCCTGAAAAAGGATCAAGACAAGGTCGTCACGCTGTTCGTGTCCCCGGCCAGCGAAGAGGGCCGCGCCACCCTGCGGCTGGGGGACAATATGTGGCTCTACATCCCCAATGTGGGCAAACCGATCCGCATCACCAGCATGCAGTCGGTGGTGGGGGGCGTTTTCAACAACGCCGATATCATGCGCCTGGATTACGGCGTCGAATACGATGTGGCCGCCCTGTCGGAAGACCAGGGCCAACATCTTTTGGAACTCAAGGCCAAAAGCGGGGCCGTGGCCTATGACCGCCTCAAGATGTGGGTCCTCAAAAAAGAGCTCGTGCCCTCCCGGATCGATTGCCACGCCGCAACGGGCATGCTCATCAAGACGCTGCACTTCAAGGAGATCAAGGACATCGGCGACGGCGTCGTGCGCCCGGCGGCGATGGAAACCGACAGCCCCCTTTACAAGGGTTATCGATCCATCATGGTTTCGGCCAACCTCAAAAAGCGCAGTTTGCCCGACGAGGTGTTTACTTTGAACTATCTGTCCAGGGTAAAGGACCTGCGTTGAGTCATGCGCCTTGGAACTTGCCTTGTAATGGGACTTCTTTTTTGGGGACTAACGGTTCACGCGGGAGACTATGACTTCACCATCCCCGAGGCGGAAAAAAAGCCTTACGCGTTCGGCGGCCGGTTGGAAACCCGATATATCTATCATCGGCTGGACGAGGATGCGGCACGTTACCAGCTCAATTATTACCAGGACAATCCCGGCGGTGATACCCATGAATGGCAGGGGTTGGTGGAGCTTTCCGGCAGTTACCGACAGGGTATTTTTCAGGCCAATCTACTGACCCATCACGCGGTTGTCGACAGCTACCAGGATGACGAGTGGGACAACGCGATCTACGAGGCCTGTTTTTCTCTCACACCCACAGCCCACTTCACCTTGGACGCCGGCAAAAAGCGCGTTCTATGGGGCAAGGGGTATGCCTGGAACCCGGCCGGCTTTCTCAACCGCCCCAAAGACCCGGACGATCCGGCCTTGAACCTGGAGGGACGGCCCCTGCTGGGGCTGGATCTTATCAAGAGCTTCTCCGCCGGGAATTTAAGCAACATCGGCATGACGGCTATGCTGCTGCCGGTCATCGATGACTGGGGCAACGAAGATTTGGGGGAGGAAGGCGCTTTGAACACTGCGCTCAAGCTTTACCTGCTATGGGATGACACGGACCTGGATTTCATTTACTTCGACGGGCCGGATCAGCCCCGCAGCTTCGGGTTCGACGTTGCCAGGAACCTGGCCGAAAATGTCGAGGTGCACGGGGAGCTGGCTTTCCAGGAAGATGTGCCCCACGTCGTTATCGATGCAGCCGGCACCGCCCGGCAAACGCGGGAGGATCAGCTCAGTTATCTTCTGGGCGTACGCTACCTGAATGCAATCGATACCACCTTTATCGCCGAATACTATCACAACGGCGCGGGGTACAGCCGGGACGAGCTGGATGACTTTTATACCTACCAGGAAACGGCCTTCGATCGATGGCAGGCCACCGGCAAGCCTTCAGTGATGCAGCGTGCCAATCAAATCACGCGGCCCTATTATCAGCAGCGCAATTACGGTGAGGACTATTTTTATCTCAAGATCTCACAGAAAGAGCCTTTCGACATTCTGTATTTCAATCCCTGGGTGGCGGCAGTGGTCAACCTGCAGGATTTCAGCTTCAACCTGCAACCCGGGTTGACCTGGACACCGGTGACCAACCTGGAACTCAATTTGCGGGTGGGCATTCCCGTAGGATCGCCGCAAACCGAGTTTGGTGAAAAGCCGGATGCCCTGCGCCCGGAGATTTGGGTGCGGTATTATTTTTGAGGATCAAAATGAACGAATCCATTTTCGTTGAGCAACTGACAAAACATTTCGAAAAGGTCGCGGCGGTGGACGGAATAACCTTCAGCGTCCGACAAGGCGAGCTGTTCGGTTTTCTCGGCCCCAACGGGGCCGGCAAGACAACGACCATCAACATGCTCACGGGACTGGCGCGGCCGGACACAGGAACGATCCGCATCGGCGGCATCGATTGCACGGCCAACCCCAGGGCGGCCCAGCATCTGGTCGGCGTGGTCCCGGACGAAAGCAATTTGTATCCGGAACTTACCGGTTTCGACAACCTGTGCTTCTGCGCGGCACTTTATGGGATGGTCAAAGCCGAACGACAGGCCCGGGCCCGTGAGCTGCTGGACGCTTTCGATTTAACTCCAGCGGCGGAGCGCAAGTTCGCCGGCTATTCCAAAGGCATGAAGCGCAAGCTCACCATCGCCGCCGGCATCATCCACCGGCCGTCGATCCTGTTTCTGGACGAGCCCACCACGGGTATCGACGTGGCCAGCGCCCG
>JAGTUY010000214.1 GCA_018224455.1 Desulfosarcina sp. | reverse complement strand
CGGCAAATCACGTTACTTTCAGCGGGCGCCGAAAACCGTGAAACTGGCGGGCTTTTTTCTGGCTGAGTTGCTGATCTCCAACCTGCGTGTGTTCTGGGACGTCGTTACACCGGGGCATATTAGCCGTCCCGGCATCGTCGGCGTTCCCCTGAGCGCTGAATCAGACATGGAAATCCTGCTGGTGGCCAACCTGATCTCTCTGACACCCGGAACACTCAGCGT
This sequence comes from Desulfosarcina sp., assembly GCA_018224455.1. Taxonomy (GTDB): domain Bacteria; phylum Desulfobacterota; class Desulfobacteria; order Desulfobacterales; family Desulfosarcinaceae; genus Desulfosarcina. The sequence continues at coordinate 4,826 of JAGTUY010000214.1, read as the reverse complement.
TGATCTGTCAGACGATCGTCGCACCCTCTTCGTGCATGTCATGTTTTTAGACGACCCGGACCGATTTCGGGCAACCATCAAAGAGGGGCTGGAACAGCGGGTATTGGAGGTGACGCGTGATCATTGACGGCCAGGCAATCGTTCATCTGGCCAGTCGACTGACGCTGGCCCTGCTGATCGTCAGTGTCGCGCTGGTGTTCATCCGGTTGGTCCGAGGTCCCCAGTCGGCGGACCGGGTGGTTTCACTGGACCTGATTACCGTGATGATCGTGGCTTTTTTAGGGGCCTATGCCGTCCATGAGCAAGATACCTCTTTCCTGGACGTGGCCATTGCCTACGCCCTAATCGCGTTTTTGGGTACGGTCGCCCTGGCCCGATACCTGCTGCGTTCACGCAGCCGCCCGGAAGATAGATCGGCCATGGGGAGGGAAGAATGAGCGCCCTGATTGCATCCGCGCTGTTGATCATCGGCAGTATTTTTTGCCTGGTGGCTGCCGTGGGCATGCTGCGGTTGCCAGATACCCTCATGCGCATGCACGCCGCCACCAAAGCCGGCACCCTGGGTGCAGGGTGCATCCTGGCGGCGGAAGCCGTCGTAGCCGCTGAATTGGGCACGACCCTGAAGGCCATCGCCGCCATTGTCTTCCTGCTGCTCACCGCACCGGTGGCCGCCCACCTGATCGGGCGTGCCGCCTATCACCGGGGCATTCTCCTGTTCGACAGGACCTGGATCGACGAACTCGGTGAGGCGATGGAAAACAAACAAGCCGCTCCGGACGACGAGCGCCCGCAATCGTAATATCTCAACAAGTTCTCGAGAATTGCATTTTTGTCTTTAAAAGAGAAAGGAGAAACCAATGAAATGGAAAACGGAAGATGGGGGCTGGAGCCCTTACCTCGCCGGAGCCCTCGTCGGTCTTCTGGCCATCGCTTCAGTCCTATCAACGACGCAATTGCTTGGTAAGACCAGCTACCTCGGCGCCTCGACGACGTTCGTTCGGGCTGCCGGTCTTTTTGAACAGACAATCGCCGCGGATCATGTTGGGTCAAACGAGTATTTCACCAAGACAAAGGTTCGTATAGACTGGCAGTTCATGCTGGTTGTCGGCATCGTCATGGGAGCCCTTATTTCTTCTACAACGGATAAGAGCTTTCGACTGGAAAGTGTTCCGCCAACCTGGGAGAAGCGATTTGGCCCATCCATCGGAAAGCGGGCCGCCGGGGCATTCGCAGGCGGTGTTATTGCAATGGTGGGCGCTCGTTTGGCCGATGGATGTCCAAGCGGACACGGGCTCAGCGGAATGATGCAATTGTCCCTCAGTTCGTTCGTAGCCTTGGCCATGTTCTTTGGTGTAGGCGTTTGGGTGGCTCATATCGTTTATGGAAGGGGGCAATCATGAACACCGCTCAATGGCTGGGTCTTTTCACGGGTGTGTTGTTTGGGTTCCTGCTTCAGAAAGGTCGTGTGCTTCGCTTCGACAAGCAGGTCGGCGCAATGCTGTTGACGGACATGACCATATTTAAATTCATGCTTTCCGCAATTCTGGTGGGAATGGTCGGAATCCTTTGGCTCTCGAACATGGAAATCATAACCTTGAGCCATAAACCGATGAATGTCGGTGCCGTGGTGCTCGGAGGCGCTCTGTTCGGCGCCGGATGGGCGATCATGGGCTTTTGTCCCGGCACCTCCCTCGGCGCATTGGGGGAAGGACGCTGGCACGCCGTGTTTGCCATACTCGGCATGGTGGCAGGGGCGGCACTCTATGCAGAACTCTATCCCTTTTTTAAGGCAACCGTTCTTGCCTGGAAAGACTTTGGGAAAATTGGACTTTCGGAATCGATACATCTTTCGCAGTGGATCATCCTTCCTTTGTTTTGGGTGGGAACAATTGCTTTGTTCTTCTGGTTTGAAAAGAAAAACCTGTGAATAACGATCATGGGATCCCACCGGGCGCTTGACCAGTTTCTCTTATGCGAAAATGGCGTCAGGGAACCACCCACAGCCCCCCCCTGGAAAACTGATTGACCAGGTAGCGGCTGACGCTGCCGGTAAAAAACTGTTTGTTCATTCCCCGTCGTCCGACAACCAGGGTGCCGAAATGACCCTTACGGTAAGCCTCCAGAATCGCTTTGCCCACCCTGAAGCCCCCTTTGCTTACCTCGATCCGGATCTGCCGCTCGGCAATTCCGGCGTCGCCGAGTTTTTTCAGGGCGTGGGCATAAAAGCGGTCGATACAGGCGTTGTCGCCCTGCTTGATGACGGCTTCTATGGCCGATGTGTCCGTCTCGGCAAAATCGATGGAACAGAAATCGGACAGCCGGGGGGCCACATGGAAAAAAGAGATGGTGATATCGGGATTCCCACCGAATATGAAAGACAGGTGATCGACGGCGCGCAGGGAACTCTCCGACCCGTCGACGGCCATCATAATCCCCCTGGCGTCCGTTTTTTCGTCAACCAGCCATACGGGGAGCAGTTGGGAGTTGTCCACGATATTGGCGCTGACGCTGCCGACAAAGACTTCCGCCAGGCCGGAGAGGCCCCGTCGGCCGACGATGATGGCGTCGTAGAGCAGTGCTGTGCCGTACTCCAGGATATCCTTGGCCGCGCCGAATTTTCGGGGCAGCGACATAACCTGAATATCCGTTTCCGCCACCCCCGAAGAGACCATCAGCGCCTTGTCTTTTTCGAGCATCGCCTGGGCCGCCTGGTGGCTTTTACGCATCAGTTTTTGCAGCTCGGCATAAGCGCCGGTTTTTGTTTTGGCTTCGTCCACCAGGTATTGAGAGATCGTCGGTTCAACATGAAAAAGGACGATCTTCATCGTCTTCACCGTTGCGTAAATCCCGGCCGCATAGCGAACCGCATTTTCCGAATGACGGGAATCGTCCACGGCGATCAACACTTTTTTTTCCATGATTTTCCCTCCTGAAGAAGATAGCGGTTGGGTGAAAAGCGGCAACCACTCTATAATGAACCTTTGAAATGTTCTGTGTCAATTGATACCTTTACAAAAAAGTAAGGAATTTTAATTTTTCGCGAGGACACCATGGAAGCAGGAACATTATCATCGAAGGGGCAAATCACCATCCCTAAAAAAATCAGGGAATTCCTTCATATTCAAACATCGGAAAAGCTTGTTTTCATACCCCTTGAGGAGGGCAAGGTACTGCTCACCACGGAACAGAAGTCAGCCAGTTCGATTTTCGGCATCCTGAAGCACAGATCCCGGGAAACGCCGGTTTCACTCGAACAGATGGATAGGGCCATTCAAAAAAGACGGATCGAGCGGGGTGGCGAATGATCGCCTTGGATACCAACGCCATTGTCAGAGTGTTGACCGAGGATGATGTCGTCCAGTCAAAAAAAGTACAAGCCGTTATCAGCCAGGCCGAAGCGAACGGTCGTAAAATTCTCATTCTATCCGAAGTGCTGATCGAAACGGTATGGGTCCTCGAATCAGTTTACCATTGCACACACGAAGAAATTTCAATGCTGATCAAAAATTTCCTCGTTGCTCCGACATTCTATCTTCCCAATTCAACCGTGATCCGCAAAGCCATCAAACAGTATGAAATCGGCGGCGATTTCGCGGACCTGCTAATCGTCGGTCAGGCCAAAAGCCACCAGGCCGAAAAACTGTTCAGCTTCGACAGGAAGCTTCAAAACCGTTTTCCCGATTTCGTCACCGAAAATTGAGTTTCACGCCAGGATAGAGTTCAAGGATATTGCAGGCCAGCAAGCCCCAGAAATCGCTGTCCTCATCTGTTTCTTCACCGGGAAACAGGGCCCTGAAAAAAACCAGGGTTTCGTTTCTATCGGCAATTCCGTCCACCACGGCGTAGGACATGGCCTGGAGGACGGAGTTCCGACAATCGTCACCAACCTCCCGGTTCAATTTGGTCAACGGTCAATCCATCGCGTTCATCCATTCCCGATCCTCCCGATAGTTTTTTGTTTTTTGTAGGAGCGGGCCATGTCCGCGAAAAGATATAATTTTTCACGATCAGTCCAAATGCAGTTGCCCTGCCGGAAACAGGCGCGATGCTTGCTTTAAACCATTGATACCTTTAATATGTCCAAAACGCAAAATTGTTTGGACACATTTTTCGATGCGTTTTTATCGCAAACCGGCTATGTGCATATAAGTGGGTCTGAACAAACAGATTCAAACCCTCCTCGCCTACCGCAAATCCCTGATCTACGAATGCGTGACAGGGAAACGGCGAATCACGGAAGAAGACGTGGCGCGGGTGAGCAAAGGGACATTCAATTAAGGAAGCAGGCAGACCATGGCCACACCCGAACTCGATTATATAACGATCAACGGTTTCAAAAGCATCGCTTCGGTAAAAAAACTGCCATTGGGTCCAATCAACCTGATCATCGGCCCCAACGGGTCGGGCAAATCCAACTTTATCGGCGTATTCGCTTTTTTGCATGCCATCCGGGAAGGCCGCCTCAATGATTATGTACGCAAGGCCGGCGGGGCTGAGCAGTTGCTCCACTTTGGCTCCAAAACAACAAAACGGATTCAATTACAGATCAGCTTCTGCGACCAGGTAAACCAGTATTATTTGAGCCTCGCGCCTAGCGCGGATGACAGCCTTTATCCTTCCGCTGAAACGGTCTATTACTGGGACAAAACCCATCAACGACCGCTTGACGAAGGCATAAAAAGTCTGGGAGATGGCCACGAGGCTGGAATCAGCAGCGCCGGTCTCAAGGGCATTGCCGATTGGGTGCGCCACCGCCTCGGCCGCTGGCGCCTCTACCACGTTCACGACACCAGCGCCTCATCGCCGATGAGAAAAACGGCCAAGCT
>JAGTUY010000213.1 GCA_018224455.1 Desulfosarcina sp. | reverse complement strand
GGATCAAACAGGACTGGGCCCATGTTGAGCTGGTTAAGGAACTCATCAAAAATGATGTCCTTGTGCTTCAAACCGGGTGTTCCCAAATTTCCCTGGCCAAAGAAGGCTTATGCACACCCGAGGCGGCTTACCTGGCTGGGCCGGGATTGAGGGAGGTGTGTGAGACCGTCGGGATGCCGCCGGTGCTTGGCTTAGGGTCTTGTGTGGACAATAGCCGAATCCTTATCGCCGCCTCCGAAATGGTAAGGGTGGGTGGGCTCGGCACCAGCATCGCCGATTTGCCGGCGGCCGGTGCTGCGCCTGAATGGATGAGCGAGAAGGCCATATCGATTGGACAGTACTTTGTCGCTTCCGGTGTGTATACCGTGTTTGGCGCCACCTTTCCGATCGTCGAAGAAACCAAGTTCCATAAGCTGCTGTTCGATGGGTTGGAACATCAGGGACTGGGCAAGTGGGGTTTTAGCGCTGATCCCCACGAGATGGCCAAGATGATGATCGCCCACATCGACAAGAAGCGTAAGGCCCTGGGGATCGACAAAGCCCGGGATCGCGTGCTCATGGATATGTCCGATCGGCGGAGTATCGAAGCCGCTTAGCAAAACGCTTCATTTTATAGAAAGAAATATCATGGGGGCTCGGTATCGGGCCCCCCTTTTTTTTATCCCGGCCGTTGTCTGGTTTTTGCGTGGGCAACAACGGAGGCCAACTGCTTCATATCGGTTTCGCAGATCCTGATCCGGCCAGGATTTAGAATGGACTTTTCAAAGGGTGTCTATGAAGGTTGAAAGGCTAGTCGTCAACCAGCACCTGGGGGTGATCCCCCAGAAAGCGGTATAAGGTGGCACGGCCGACCCCCAACACTTTGGCGGCCCGGGCCTTGTTGCCGCCGGTCTTGGTCAGCGCCGCCTTGACCATCGCTGCGTCCAGTTTGCGTTGTGGACCCCGTTTGGGCTTTTCGAATATGATGTCCCGCAATTCCAGGGGCAGGTCTTCCGGCCGGATTACTTTCCCCTTGCAGCGGACGATGGCAAACTGGACGGCGTTTTGAAGCTCCCGCACATTACCCGGCCAGGCATAATCCATCAGTATGTCAAGGGCTTCCTGGGCGATGCGAACCGGCCGCTGCCCATCGATAATCGGCGCTTTGGACAGAAAGTGCGCCACCAGCAAGGGAATGTCGGATTTGCGTTCGCGGATGGGAGGGATGTAGATGGGGATGACGTTGAGACGGTAAAACAGGTCTTCCCGGAAACTTCCCTTTTTGACTTCTTTTTTAAGATCCTTGTTGGTGGAGCTGATCACGCGCACATCCACCGATACCGTTTTTTCCCCGCCGACTTTCTCAAAAGTGCGTTCCTGGAGGAATCGCAGCAGCTTCACCTGAAGTAACTTGGGCAGTTCGGCGATTTCATCGAGCAGGATGGTGCCTTTGTCGGCCAGTTCGAAGCGGCCCTTCTTTTCCCGGATGGCGCCGGAAAAGGCCCCCTTCACATGGCCGAACAGTTCGCTTTCGATCAGTCCTTCGGGCAAAGCGCCGCAGTTGATCGGCACAAACGGGTTGCCGGCGCGCAGGCTTTCGTTGTGAATGGCATTGGCCACGAGTTCTTTGCCGGTGCCGGTTTCGCCGAAGATGTGGACAGGGTAGTCGTAGCCGGAGACATCCTTGATTTGCCGAAACACGTCGACCATCTTGCTGTCGCAGCCGATAATGTTGCAAAATACGTTCATTTCCTTGGCTTTGACTCTCAATTCAAAAAGGCCGGTGACATCCCGGAAGGTGGCCAGCACGCCGACTTCCCTGTCGTTTTCGTCCCGCATCATGGTCGCCGTCATTTCAAGTCTACGCGGCTCCCCACCATGGGTGATGATGTTGATGGGGTACTCGGCGGTATCGAGAAAGATCGGCTGGCTCTCACAAAAGGAACATCGGCTGCCGCAAAAGGGCCCGCCGAGGGCTTCGTGACAATCTTTGCCGAGGACATCTTCCCGGCGGTATCCGGTAATCTCTTCGGCCTTCCTGTTGAAGTAAAAAATGCGCCGGTCAAGATCATGGGCGATGATGCCATCTTTCATATTGTCCAGAATCCGTTCCAGGTTTTTCCGGTTGGACAATATGTTGTCGATGGTCAACGCGCTCATTGTCGCTCTACATTCAGTCAGCGAACTGGAATATCGGAAATCGAAGTGGTGCCCGCCCACGATCGGGCTGCCTGTGATAAGCGAATGTAAGATAGCATCAATGGTTCAAATGTTCAACCATTCACACCGTCCATTTTTTGGAGAACGCGTCGATATCCGCATCGGTGAGCAACTGGGCAAAGCGCTGACCACGGGTGCAGCGTGATTTGTAGAAAGCCAGGAAGTCTTTGATCATGCGCACCACCGTTTCCGCATCGTGAATGCCCGGCAGTTCTCCGGCCAGTCTGGGATGGCGGCCCAGCTTGCCGCCGATCAGCACCCGGTAGCCTTTTTTGCCTGCTTCCAATGTGCCCGTGGGGCAGGCGGCCACGCAACCGCCGCAGTGGACGCAGCGTGTAAAGTCGATGGCACGGGCTTCGCCGCTTCCCGTCAGCACTACCGCATCCTCCTTACAGGCCTCGGTGCAGGCCCCGCAGGCGCTGCAGGGGATTTTTGTCAACCCCGGCGTTGCGGCGCCCAGGATGCCCACATCCTTGATCTGGGGCTGGGAGCAGGCATTGGGGCAGTCGGCGATGCTGATGCGAAATTCGTGGTGAAACTTCAAATCGCCCTCTACCCGAGACCTTAAAAATCCCAACAGGTCCGCATCCGCCAAAACCCGTTCGACTCTTTCCACCAGCACCTCGCCGGCCACTGCCCGGTGGGGGCATCCGCCGCTGCCGAAGCAGGCATCCAACTGGTAGCCTTTGACTTCGCTGCTCATTTTTTTAAGGTATCGGGCCTGGGTGGCGTTGACATCGGAAAGGCTCACTCTGGATTTACCGGCGTCGGCGGCCTCCTTCTCCACCCGGCGGCGAACCTTTTTGCGGACGAAAAAAGGCACCCTCTTCACGGCCGCTTCGGCCTGGTCAGTCCATTTCATCATTAATGGGTTCCTTACTATCAGCCGGTTGCCCGTATCGGGAAAAGTTGATCCCGGTCAATGCTCGGGGGCAACGAACCGGGATAACTTTTGTCATCGCCGACCGTCAGCTGTCCATGGGTAATTACAGGGTGTTAGAAAGTATGTCCAGTCTTTCATTTTACGCTTTTTTAATCGGAGGTTTTCTGTCAAAATG
>JAGTUY010000212.1 GCA_018224455.1 Desulfosarcina sp. | reverse complement strand
CTTTCAGTTCCATGAAATCCACAAAGTTGCTGGTCTCGATGAGAATGGTGTATAGCCCCCCCTGCCAGAACCCGTAGAAAATATTGTAGTAGTTGACGGTGCCGTTTTCATTCCATGCTCTCCGGGTCTGAAACATCTCTCCCGACCTGAGGATCACCACATCGGCAACCGCCGGACCTACGTCTGTCAACAGGCCGATACCAAGAAGAACGGTTAACCATTTATTATGCATGCATTTCAAACCAATCATATGGTAGGATACCGGTCTAAGACGGTAAAAACAACATTGATGATTGCCCTGGCGCTTAACCCTGTCACAATCTATCCGCCTCCATTCGCCATGTCAATTCTCAAGGGAAATACTTTAAATTGCTCACGCCCTGGGCATAACCTGCGGCTCTGATGGATTGGACAAAGGAGGAACCGTTGACGGATAGACCTGAAAACGGCAGACATCGGCCTGACGCGCCATGCGTGTGGGAGTATATACTCTGCGGCGGCCACCGGGTGATGGCAGGAAAAACGGATGCAGACAACGATCGCCTCAGCCTGAAAGTCGCCGGTCCCAACGACTGGTGGTTCCATGTGCGCGGCATGCCCGGCAGTCACGTGGTTCTGGTGGCCGCCGAAGATCGAACGCCGGACCGGGATACCTTGAACCAAGCCGCCGCCATTGCAGCCTTCCACAGCAAAGCCCGGGGTGGCGGGGTCGTCTCGGTTTCCGGAACCCTGGCCCGCCATGTCACCAAATCCCGCGGCGCCAAGCCCGGCACCGTGCAGATTCGCAAAGAGCGGATTTTTAAAGTCCGGCCGGGGCTGCCTGAGATTTAGTGAACCGCGATAGCGAGCGCCAAGCCCGTCGCTTGCGGCGGGATTAGCGGGCGAACTGGAAATCGATTTTTTTTTCTTTCCGGTGAAGATTCCCCGCGGCTTGTGGCGGTGAGGATTCAATCCACGGCCTGGACAGCCGCCGGCCATGGTCCCCGATGAAGACCAGGTTCCTGCAGCGACCGCACAGACCGGAAAGATTGCGATGAAGGACAACCTGACCAAATGGATGAACCGATTTCAGTCCGTTGGTATTGATAAAAACCTGCTCCACATCCGGTCCGTAGGATTTCAGGGTATTGACCAACTCATGGGCGGACGTGCCGTCGAAATCCCCGTCGAGGGTGAGGTGGACACTATTGCTGTTTTTATGCTGGAAAATTTTGAAATTCACGGCCATCGTTTCTTTTCCTTTCCACCGCCCGCGGCGGTACCGTCCGTTTGCCAGAAAAGGATTCCAATAATGGACGCCAGGTGCGTCACACCGGGAGTGATGAAGCGGCGGGAAGCTCAACGCAGGCAATTCTATTTCAGATCCACAACCATCGACAGCTCAATTTCCACTGGTGCAGAGATCATTTTCAGTATGCCGCTTCACACGGAGTTTATCAGCAATGATGGTGCCATCTTGAATCATGAATCGTAAATTAAACAATTTACTATTTATATTGAATAGTTAAGTAGACATCGCCTTAACTCGATTGCCTCATCGTCGAGATTCATTGTGGCATGAAATACCCATTCTCCATGGAAATCGTGACATAAGGCCGGACCCGCCCGCCTCATATCGACATCCCGATCTCGCTAACCCATAATTGGTCAAGGGGCGGGCTATAGGGGGATCGGCCACCATGGCTTGCCCATAAACAGCATGGAAGACGCGGTTGCCCGAGGATCAAATGGACGGATGGCGGTTTTCGGGAATGCACCCGAAAACCGTTAAAGCACTTGACGACCAGAGCATTTGCAGATATAGCTGGCCACCTTAACAGTCCTTATGTGTTTACATTAATATGGAGGAGAGTGAACGATGAATAAAGGTGATTTAGTCAACGAAGTGGCCCAGATCGTTTCAACCAAAAAGCAGGCTCAGGAAGTCGTGGATGGTGTCTTTTCCGCTATCACCGGTGCCCTGAAAAAGAATGAACCCATTCAGATCGCCGGTTTTGGCAGTTTCAAGACCGCCAAGCGAGAAGCCCGCACCGGCCGCAATCCCCAGACCGGAGCCGAGATCAAGATTGAAGCCAGAATGGTTCCCAAGTTCGTACCGGCAAAAGCACTGAAAGACGCTGTAAAATAAAAGATCCCGTCGATCCGTCACCCATAAAAGGCAGGGCCGCTGGCCCTGCCTTTTTTTATGACCCAGGACCGGGACCGTTTGGGAAGGCGGCTGATTGACGATCGTCGCATCGTGCCCGCACATTGACTTTCACCAAGGGGGTTGCTAATACAATTAGCCATGGAATCAGGTGAAATTGTAGAATATATTGACGATCAAAAAATCATCTGCACGGTGGTGATGGAAGGCGGCAACCAGCGGCTCCGGCTCTTGACCGAACACAACCGGGAGGTCAAAGTGGCCGCTCAGCGGCTGTCGCACCGGGGGCGCATGCGTCTGGACCTGTCCGCAGGCAGGAACCGTCTGGTAGAATCGCTGCAGGAGCTGTCTCTCAAACGAAGTGCCATTGCCGATGAAATCGAGATCGAAGCGCTCTGGGAAGTCCTCAATCAGGAGCAGACATGGATCGATCTGGAAACCGTGACCGGCCTGTGTTTCCCAACGGCTGTGGACGACGATCACCAATCGGGCGTCATCCGCGCCTTGTTTAAAAGCCGGCGCTATTTCAAGTTCAAGCCTGACCGGTTCCTACCCCATACTGAAGAGCAGGTGGCGGCCATCATCGAAACAGAACAAAAAGCGGCCCGCCGGGATCGACTCATCGACGCCGGTGCGGCATGGATCCAGTCTGTCCGGTCGGGATCAACCGCCCAACCGCCGGCCTGCCACCGGGAGCTGGTGGAAAAATTCAAATCATTCTACCTGTTCGATAAAGAAAGCCCCCATTACGAAGAGGCCAGGGCGATCATGAAAAAGGCCGATCTGACGTCGTCTGAAGCCATCTTCAATCATCTGGTGGCCGCAGGGGTGTGGACGCCGGATGAAAATGTCGATCTGCTGCGCTATAAAATCCCCACTGATTTTTCGCAGCCGGTCCTCGAACGGGCCCAGTCTGTGCCACCTGCAACGGCGGGCGCTTTTAAAGACAGCGGCCGGGTGGATCTCACCCACCTGACCACGATCACCATCGATGGTCAATCCACCCTGGATTTTGATGATGCCCTGAGCATTGAAACCCGGGACGATCATTTTCTCGTGGGAATCCACATCTCCGATGTGGCCCAGCATATCCAAAAAGAAGATCTGCTGGACCGGGAGGCGCGTTCGCGTGGAAGTTCCATTTATATGCCGGATATCCGGATCTCCATGGCGCCCCCCCTGCTGGCGGAAAACCGTTTGAGCCTCAAAAAAGATCATCTCCGGCCAGCGATCAGCACCATGGTAAAGATCAGCCTGACTGGCGACATCATCAGCTACGACATATTCGCCTCTATCATTCGCGTCGACCACCAGCTCAGCTATTTCGAAGCCAACGTCAGTGCAGAAGAGGGCGAGGCGATCGGGACGCTTTACAACATCGCCACCCGGTTCAGGGAAAAACGCCTGAGCCAGGGCGCTATTCAGATCACCCTTCCGGAAATCAACATCTGGCTGGATGAAACCGGCATTCCCGTGGTCAATCGGGTAAACCGGGAGAGCCCAGGCCGAATGCTGATCGCCGAAATGATGATCCTGTCCAACTGGCTGTCGGCCCGTTTTCTTGTGGAGAACAATACGCCGGCCATTTTCAGATCGCAGCCAAAGCCAAAGGACCGCATTCTCAAAAACGGTACCGGATCCCTGTTCCAGAACTGGATGCAGCGAAAACTGCTCAACCGGTTTGCGCTGAGCTCGGGGCCGGATCATCACTGCGGACTGGGCCTCGATGCCTATGTAACCGCCACCTCACCCATCAGGAAGTATTTCGATCTGGTCACCCAGCGCCAGCTGCGTGCCGTTCTGGGCCTTGAGACGGCTTACACCGAAAAGGAGATCGGGGAAATTATCGGGCAGCTGGCCCAGCCCATGGCCGATGTGGGGCGGATTCAGTTTCGCAGAAACCGCTACTGGCTGCTCAAACACCTGGAAGGACGGATTGGGAGCAAAGAGGAGGCCATCGTCCTGCAGCGGCGGAGAAATGCCTATTCCATCCTGCTCAAGGCTTACATGATCGAATGTCCCCTGCCCCAGTCGAGCGGCATCGACCTGAAACCCGAGGATCTTGTCCAGGTCACCATCCAGCACGTCAACGCGCGCAACAACACCCTATCCGTATTCATGGGATAGCCCGGTACCACTCGGGAGTTTTCTCTTGACCCTCCCAAGATTATTCACTATAGAGGCGTTTTCTAAATAAATCGCATTCAGGAAGCAAGTGCACCATGGGTATTCAGGAACGAAAAGAGAGAGAAAAGGAACGGCGGCGGCAACAAATTATCGTTGCCGCAAAGCGGGTGTTTTCAGAAAAGGGGTTCAACAAGGCGACCATGGAGGATATTGCCAAAGAGGCGGAGCTAAGCCCGGGCACCCTCTATCTCTATTTTAAGAACAAGGAAGAGCTCTACGCCTCGCTGTCACTGCGAATCCTCCAATACCTCCACATTCGCGTCACCCATGTCAACAAAGAGACATCCCTGTCACCCGACCAAAAGCTCAGCGCGCTCATGGAAGCCATGTACGACGTCTATGATTTCGACCCGCTGATTATCATCAATATGTTTCATCTTCAATCCAGCGAGACCCTGAAAAACCTGTCCGAATCGCTGCTGGCGGAGATAAAGGATCTGTCCCAGAAATCCATCGGGGCCATCGCCAGGATTTTTGAAGAAGGGATGAGAAAAGGCATCTATGTCGATCGTCATCCCGTGGCCCTGGCCGACATCTTTTGGTCCATGTTCTCAGGCGTTGTGCTGTGGGAAGCCAGCAAAAAAATTATCACCGCGGACAAGGATTACCTGAAATCTACCCTGGCCACAGCCTTCGAACTGTTCGAACGGGGAATCCGAAATCCAAGTTAGGGTCGCGGAAAGAAATAATTCCACAATATGGCGCCGGATTTTGGTTCGGCACCCAGGCACATCCGTCGGCGCATATCGGGATATGTGGCGGCGGATGTAACGCCGGTGACGGGCCAACAGACAAGCAAGATG
>JAGTUY010000211.1 GCA_018224455.1 Desulfosarcina sp. | reverse complement strand
TTTGTGTTGCCGGCATAATTTTTGGTTTCGTAGCGGGTGACGCCATGCAATTTGTTGGTGATGTCACGCATGCGTTTAATCTGGTCGCTGAGTTTGTCGATATACCCATGCGCTTCATGGCCAGTCAGTTTCATGGCCATCAGCTCGGTGTAGCCCGAAATGGCCTGCAACGGCTGGTTGAATTCGTGACAGACGGCGCCGGCGATCTCCAACACACCTTCCAGCCGCTCCTTTTGCATGCGGTTTTGGGCCGCTCGGTTCTTATCGGTCAGGTCCGAAAGGATGGCCACGCTGCCGCTGAGATTACCCTGGCGATCCATTACCGGGGCCAGGCTGAAAAGGAAATCCCGGCGCTGCCCATCGGCGCACTGCACCTGGGTCTCGAAGGTGTGAATGCCGGCCTTGTCGATCATTTTGTACTCTTCGCGCTGATAGGCGGCGGCCAGGTCGGCCGGGATCTGATCAGGCATTTCCATGGGGCGTTTGCCGATGATACGGTCCCGGGTCAGGCCGAGGATCTGTTTGGCGAAGACTTTGTTGCATCCCTGGTAAACCCCTTCGGCGTCCTTGAAATAGATGGGGTTGGGGATGGTGTTCATCAAGGTGTCCATCAACAAAAGGAAGCTGCGCAATTTTTCCTCGGTCTGCTCCCAACGGGCTTGGTTTTGCGTGTAGATTTCCTCGTTGGCGTGTGTTTTTTGTTTGATTTCCAGCAGGGATTGTTTGAGCGTTTGCATTTTAAGAGCCTGGCGCCGGAATCGATGAAATCCCCATACCACCAGACCTGCTATCAGAAGAATCAAAAACCAAGTTGCGCTGCCCATGAAAGGGTTCTCCATTTTTAAGATAATCAGCGACTGAGTACAATGCGGTAACGGGCCTTGCCGCTTCTAAGCCGCGCGACCGCGGCATTGATGTCATCGAACCTGAATTTTTCGATCACCGGCTTGATTTTGTGCCGAAGGGCAAATTCAAGCATCCTGGCCATGGTTGCAGGGCTGCCAACCGGTGAGCCGGATACCGACCGTTGACCCATGATCAGCGAAAACACGCCGATGTCCAGCGGATCCATCGTCGCACCGACAAAATGCAAACGACCGCGGGGTTTCAGCGTGCCGAGGTAGAGATTCCAGTCCAGCTTGACGTTGACGGTGGAGACAATCAAGTCAAAGCGACCGGCCGCCGCCTCGATTTCCTTCCCGTCACGGGAGTTGAGCGTATGATGGGCCCCCAGGCCCAAGGCTTCTTTTCTTTTGTCTGCGCTGGAGGTAAATGCCGTCACGTCGCATCCCCATGCATTGAGGAATTGCAGCGCCAGATGGCCCAGACCGCCGATGCCGATCACCGCCACCTTGTCGGTAGGTTTGACATCAAATTGGACCAGCGGATTGAAAACGGTGATTCCCCCGCAAAACAGGGGGCCGGCGGATTCCAGGTCGATACCATCCGGGATGGGAATCACACTGTTGGCGGCGGCGCGCACCTTGTCGGCAAAGCCGCCATGATGGCCGATGATGGTCGCCTGGGATTTGGCACACAGGTTCTGATCGCCCGCATGACAGGCCGCACAGTGATTGCAGTAGCCGGCATGCCAGCCCAGCCCCACGGGTTGACCGACCGTCAGGTGGCTGGCGTTTTCCCCGACGCTGGCAATTGTCCCGACGACTTCGTGTCCGGGAACAACGGGGTATTGGGCATTGCCCCATTCATTGTCGATGACGCTGATGTCACTGTGGCAGATGCCACAGTGGTGAACATCTATTTCTACCTCGTAGGGTTTCAGTTCACCCGGATCATAGGCGAAGGGTTCGAGTTTTCCTTTGGGTTCAGATGCGGCATAGGCGTTTATCATGATTGAGCTCCTTTGCTTAAACAATAACAATCATCGTGGGACATGCAATTCCGGCCGGTGACATATGTCGAGCGGGTGGGGCCAAAATCAACGGGAGGAATCGGGGCGGTTGCTTATCGGGGTTGGTCGGCTGTGTGTCTTTTTCCTTGATCAAGCGCTTATCAGCGGGAGCCAAACACGCGTTATATTGCCGCTACCAGCGCCCGGCCCAGTTCGCCAGTACCGGCGTGTCCGCCCATGTCACGCGTCAAACGCTTGCCTTCCCGCAGGATGGATTCAATGGCTTCCATTAACGTGTTGTGTATCATGGGGTAGCCCAGGTGCTGCATCATCATCGCCCCGGCCCAGACCGTACCGATGGGGTTGGCGATGCCCCGGCCGGCAATATCAGGGGCGGAGCCGTGCACCGGTTCGAACATCGACGGAAAGATCCTTGCGGGGTTGATGTTTGCCGAGGGTGCGATCGCGATCGTACCGGCGCAGGCGGGTCCCAGATCGGACAGAATATCGCCAAAAAGATTGGAACCGACCACGACATCGAAATGCTCGGTGCCTTCATACTGAATGCCGCCCATGGAAGCGTATTCGCCTTCGACATTTTCGCGGACCACAAAAAAATAAGTTGTTGATCATAGACGCTACATGATTTTTCCGCCGGTTTCAAGGGGATGACGCGACCCTTTTACATTCGGCCAGCGCATCCCTATCTTGACGATTATTGATCTACAGAAAGGAAAAAACCATGGGAGAAATTATCCATCAGTCGCACATCACGATCACCCGCGAGAAAGGACCCACCCGCATCGCCCACATCCGGGGATTCGACAAGCCGGTTTACTATGGCGTGCACGGCGGAATTAAGAAATTTTACAATGTCGATCCGGAAGAGGAACACGCCGCTACCCTGGATCATCTGGTCGGCGCGGTGGGCGGCTGAATGATGGGTACATTGGCCGCGGTGCTGGCCAAAAAAAAGATTCGGACGTTTCAGGACCGCTACATGGCGACGGTCACCGGCGACATCGAGGATGTCAACGGGGTCTTGAAAATCGTACGCATTAAGGTTCACTATAATTTAAAGCTGCCGGCGGACAAGCGTGCGGATGCCGAGGATGCTTTCAACAATTACATTACGTTGTGCCCGGCCGCCCAGAGCGTGGTCGAGGCGATCACGATTACGCATGCGCTGGAGATGGCGGACGACGCCTGATCGGTTCTGGCCCGTGTTCGAATTTAAAAAATGATATCAAAGTCATTCCAATGGGATCAGCATCGGCAACATTTTTTGATGCCTATCCTCAATTTATCAGGATCGAGATCTTCAAAGAGGGTCTTGTAGAGGCTGTGGTTAAATTGATTCATCGTCCAGAAATAAACCGCCCGTTTTAAAATCTTCAGGGACCAGATACTTTAGTCGTCGTTAAATAGAAAACGGGAGCTAGGCTTAAATGTGTGGTCGAGTATGTGTACCGTTTTTTTTGAAAAGTTATTTAATTTTTCCAGGTCAGAGAACTGGTTTTTCAGTCCCCGATGGTCACAATACCCAGATAGCCATCCACGGTGAGACGATCGCCGGTTGTTATCAAGGCGCTGGCGTCGGCTACGCCGGTGACGCAGGGCAGGCCGTATTCGCGGGCGACAATAGCGCCGTGTACCAGCATGCCGCCGCGCCGCTCCACGATGGCCGCGGCCAGGGGTACCACGAAGGTCATATTGGGATCGATGGAATCGCAGACGAGAATTTCACCGGATTTGAACTGGAAGAGGTCGTTGACCGCTGAAATCACCCGGGCTTTCCCCACGGCCAGGCCCTGGCCGGCGGGCTGGCCGATGAGTTGGCGGGCCCGCATGATGAAATCCCCGTCGGCGTTATCTACGGTTGGCGTGGCCAGACCCGGCCGGCCCTGATGCTGGACCGGTTCGTCGATGGTCATCTGTTCCTTGACGATTTCAGGGATGGTGGACGGGTCCGACAGAATCTTGACTGTCTGTGCGGGTGTGAGGGCGTTTGCGTTCAGCCGGTCGAACTCGCCGATGCGCCGCTTGGCCTCGTCCACAACCTTGAGCAGCTGGGCCTCGATGCGGGCCAGGACGATATTGTCGTTGTCCCGCAGGCGGTAGCTGGATCGTCCAATTTCCAGGAGTTTGCGGGCAAACGCACGTCGGTCTTCGGGAAAGCGGTCGATAAAATCGTCGGCCAAGGAGGCAATCTCCGGCCGCCCGGCAGCCGCCTCGGGTTCGGCATGTTCCGCCATTTCCAGCAATAGGCGGATCAACCCTTCACGGTCTTTGAAAAAACGGACCGATTTGAATGTGAGATCTTCATAGCGTTCCAGAAAAGCGTTAAAGTAAGTTGAAAATTCTGTGTTCACATCGTCCATTTTCCCGGACGATAATCGTTCACGCAGGCGATTGTCGGATCGGATCATGCGGGCCAGCATGCGCAGCTCCCGATTGCGTTCCATCCCGGTCATGCGGGTTTCGCCCAGCAGGGCGGTGAACGCATAGGGGTCTTCGGGCTTGACCAGGTCGTTGTAGACCTGGCCGAAGAGGCGGGCGCCATGGGCAAAGGGGATGAAGTCGCGCCAATAGACATCCACCCAGTAACGATGAATGCGCATGCGCGTCTGGATGGCTTGGATGAGTTGGGCGTCGGAGAGTTCTGCCGGGTCGGTTTTCGACAGCGCCCGGGCCTCGGCTGCCATCTGGGGCAGGAGTTCGTCCTCGATGCGGCGGTGCAGGACTTTCAGGTTGTCAAAGCTGCGCTTGAGGCTCAGATACCAGGGACGTTTGTCACCTGCGGACCAGGGGGTGCTATCCGATGCGCTGTCCTGGGTCGTGGTCACCGGCCGGCTCTGGAGCAGAAAAAGAGATTCTCCCCGGATGGTCCACTCCGTGTCCTGAGGCCCTTCGAAGGTCTTCTCCAGGCGCATGGCCATGCCAAACACCCGCTCCAGATTGTCCTCATCCAGCGGGGGGGCGTGTCGTTCAGCTTCCGCCAGCGGCATCAATGCGATGCCGCCGGCTACCGTCCGCATGGCCTGTTCCCGAACGGCGGGCGTGTGGCTGATTAATTTGCCGGTACGGCGGTCCAGCGTCCAGTGGTCCGGGGTGATGGTGCCGTCCACCAGGCCCTGATTGAGGCCGTAGACCGATTCCACCACCGCATGGTCGGCGCCGTCGGGGCTTCTGGAAAAGGCCACACCGGAGCACTCCCCGGCCACCAGCTCCTGAACGATCACCGCCATAGCGCTTTTTTGCATGTCCATGCCCAGCTCCTTGCGGTAGAGCAGGGCGCCGTCGGACCACAGGGATGCCCACACCAGGCGGATATGCTCGATGATTGCATCGAGGCCGCGCACATTGACATAAGATTCGTGCAGCCCGGCGAAAGAGCTGCCGGCCCGGTCCTCCTGGGGTGACGAGGAGCGCACCGCCACCGCGCGGCCGGCAAACCGCGCTTCCAGCTCCGAAGCGAGCATTTCTCTCAGAGGGTCGGGAACGGCGGTGTTGAGAAAAAGGTTGCGGATGCGCAGGGCCATGTCCCAGATCTCTTCCCAGCGCATCTGTGCCAGGGGAAGCCGGCCCATCTCCATCTCGATGCGTGTGCCCAGGCCGGTTGTGCGGATGAAGTCTTCGTATACGGTGGTGGTGACGCACAGGCCGTCGGGCACCGTGATGCCACCGCGCATCAGCGTTGCCAGAGTCGTGGCCTTTCCGCCCACCAGACCATGGTGGAAGCGCTCGATGCGGTCAAATGAAAGGATGCCGTTCATGGCTGCACGATCCGGTTCTTCTGGATTTCCAAGATGGTAACGTCCTGGAAATGCGCCACCACGTCGTAGCGGTCGACGGTCACCTCGATGATGGCCGTGTTGGGGGAGGCGGCAAAGCCGGACATGTGGGGCTGTTTGGCCAGGTATACCGCCCGGGCGGCTTCCAGGCGATCCGCGGGGACTTCCTCGGCAGTGCCGGACACCGTTACGGCAATGGACTGGCGGATATCCGTGGCCATATTCGAGCTGTTGTGCACCAGCAGAGAAACCGACGGGTTCTGCTTGAGGTTGGCAAATTTACGGGTGGCTCGGGGGGTGCACACGAAGATGGTTTTCAGGTCGTCGCCGGCGGCAAAGGCCACCAGGGTGGTGTGGATGCTGTCACCTGAGCGGGTCGCCAGGACGGCAAAGTACTGCTCGGCAAAAAGGGTTGAGAGTTTTGATTTGAGCTGATGGATGTCTTTCACCTGTGATACCTCCGGGGGTATGGCTTGCAGTCAAATTTCCAGCGCGATGAGGTCCGCATAGGTCTCCCGCCGGCGGGCCAGGGTGGTCTGATCGCCATCGACGATTACCTCGGCGGCACGGGGCCGGGCGTTGTATTGGGAAGACATGGTGAAGCCGTAGGCGCCGGCGGAGAAGACGGCCAGGAGTTCTCCGGGTTCCACCGTGGGAAACCGGCGGTCTTGGGCCAAAAAATCGGAGCTTTCGCATATGGGGCCCACCACGTCCACGACAATCTTCTCACGGTTTTTGGGGGTTACTTCCCCGATGCGATGGTACGCGCCGTAAAGAGAAGGGCGCACCAGGTCGTTCATGGCGGCATCCACGATAATAAAATTCTTGGTGCTGCTTTTTTTGGTATACAGGACGCGGGTGACCAGAATACCGGCATTGCCGGCAATGGCGCGGCCCGGCTCCAAGATGACGGTGAGCGCCCGGCCGGCGATGCTATCGACGATGGCCCGGCCCAGATCCGCGGGCAGGGGCGGCGCCTCTTCGTCGTAGTTGATGCCCAGCCCCCCACCTAGATCGAGGCAGCGGATGTCCACGCCCGACGACTGAAGCCGGTCGGCAAAGGCGAGCAGCTTTTTCAGGGCTTCCACAAAGGGGCCGATCTGGGTGAGCTGGGATCCGATATGGCAATCCATGCCCACCGGTTCCACAAAAGGCGTTTCCTTGGCCAGCAGATAGGCACCGGCGGCCTCGAGCATATCCAGACCGAACTTGTTTTTCTTGAGCCCGGTGGAGATGTAGGGGTGGGTCTTGGGATCCACGTCGGGGTTGATGCGGATGCTGATCCGCGCCGGCGTATTCATCTCTGCGGCGATGCGCCCGATGTGTTTGAGCTCCTGGGCGGACTCCACATTGAACATGAGGATGTCGGCCGTCAGGGCTTCCTGGATCTCGTGATCCTGCTTGCCCACGCCGGAGAAGACGATTTTGCCGGGATCGATGCCGGCCGTCAGGGCCCGGTGCAATTCTCCCCCCGAGACGATGTCCACACCGGCACCAAGGCTGCCCAGCAGACGAAGGAGACTGACATTGCCGTTGGCCTTGACCGAAAAACAGGTTAGGTGGTCCAGATCACCCAGGGCCGCGTCGAAGGCGTGGTAATGGCGCGTGAGCGTTCTTTTTGAATATACATACAGCGGGGTACCGAAGCGTTCGGCCAATTCCTTGACGCGAACCCCTTCCGCCCAGAGTTCTCCGTCGCGGTACTCGAAATAATCCATGGCTTTCACCTTTTGCTATGGGAGCCTATTAATTCGGGTGATGGTCCATATAATACCACAGTGTTCACCGGGAAAACAGAGGCAAGCGGCCGTGAAGGGCAATATTGGCGTGAGACGGTCGTTTGAGGAGTCGATATAAATCCCTTTACGCTTCGGCCCGCGGCAGGTCGCAGCACCCTTTCTCCGGCAGGTCGGACCGGCCCATGAGAAACATGTCCACGGCCCGGGCAGCTTCACGTCCTTCGGAAATGGCCCAGACGATCAGAGACGGTCCACGGCGGGCGTCTCCGGCGGCAAAGACGCCAGGCCGTGAGGTCATGAAGTCGCCGCCGGTACTGAGGTTGCCCCTTGCGTCCAGGGCCAGCCCGACCTGGGCAACAAAGGTGTCCGGATCCGGTCCGACAAATCCCATGGCCAGGAGCACCAATTCCGTCGGCCAGGTTTTTTGCGATCCAGGAATCTCCTCGAAGCGCCCCGGCCGTCCGGCCTCCCCGGTCCATTCAACGCGGACCGTCTCCCGTGCCCGCACCCGGTTTGTGTCGCCGATGAATCGTTTGGTGAGTATATTCCAATTGCGGCTTCCGCCCTCCTCGTGACTGCTGCTGGTGCGCAGGCGCATGGGCCAGTAAGGCCAGGGCTGGGATTCCGGACGTTCTTGCAACGGCTGGGGCAGCAGCTCAAAATTTAGCACCGATGCGGCACCCTGGCGGTGGCTGGTGCCGATGCAGTCACTGCCCGTATCGCCTCCGCCGATGACGATTACCTGCTTGCCGCCGGCGTCCAGAGAAATCGTGTCGGCTTCGCCTGAAACAACGCGGTTCTGGCCGGTGAGAAAATTCATGGCAAAGTGAATGCCGTCGAGCTCGCGGCCGGGGATAGCCAGGTCCCGGGGGCGGGTGGCGCCGCAGCAGACGACGATTGCATCGAAGTCGTTGCAGAGCGTCTCCCCGGCAATGTCTACGCCGGCTTGTATGCCGGTCCTAAACACGATGCCCTCTCTTTCCATCAGGTCCAGTCGTCGATCCACCACCGGTTTTTCCAGCTTGAAGTCGGGGATGCCGTAGCGCAGGAGTCCGCCGGGCTTGGGGTCCCGTTCGAATACGACCACCGTGTGACCGGCCGTGTTGAGCTGCTGGGCGCAGGCCAGGCCGGCAGGACCGGAGCCGACCACCGCCACCGTTTTACCCGTGCGCCGCAAAGGCGGTTGCGGACGAACCCACCCCATTTCGAAGGCGTGTTCGATGATGGTCTTTTCAATCTGTTCGATGGTCACCGCCGGTGCGTTGATGGCCAGTACGCAGGCCTCTTCGCAGGGGGCCGGGCAGAGGCGGCCGGTAAACTCGGGAAAGTTGTTGGTGGCCATGAGCTGGTTGAAAGCCGCCTTCCAGTGACCCTGGTATACTTCGTCGTTCCAGTCCGGGATGCGGTTGCCAAGGGGGCAGCCGGCGTGGCAGGTGGGCACCCCGCAGTCCATGCAGCGGGCGGCCTGGGCGCGCAGCTTCC
>JAGTUY010000210.1 GCA_018224455.1 Desulfosarcina sp. | reverse complement strand
GCAGGCGGCCAGGGCGGCATCGCCTTTTAACTTCTCACACCGGATGATGCTGGGGCGGATTTGGGTGTCCTGGTTTTTCGACCGGGACGATGCGGCAGTGCTTTTTTGCTGCTTTTCGATATACTGTTGCTCGTCCAGGTAGCTTTCGGCGATGATCTTCTGTAAATGTTGTATTTCTATTGAACCCTCCCCGCGGCAAGCCGCGGGGAATGTGCTGCCTGTAACGGCGGTGCTGCGCAGCACCGTAAGGATGAAAATCGATTTCCAGTACGCTCGCTAACCCCGCCGCAAGCGGCGAGGAATGCGCTCGCTGTCGCGGTTCAGTGCTGCCGGATAAAGTTCCCAATATTTGCTATCGCCTCTGAGGCTTCTGGAAGGAAAGGGGCAAATCCTTGAAACACATGCGGCATTCCATCCCATATCTCAAGGGTCACATCGCAGCCCTGCTCGGCTGCATGTTTTGCCAATCGCGTGGAATCATCCAGCAACACTTCAGCGTCGCCTACCTGCAATAAAAGCGGGGGCATCCCGCTGTAATCGCCAAACAGTGGCGATGCATACGGATCGGTGGGCGCAGTATGCTCACCCAGGTAGTTAGGGATGAGTGCAGGCAAAATTTCCGGATTGATGATCGGGTCTACCGAAGCGCGAGAGACCAGCGAAGGACTTTCAGCGGTAAAATCGGTAGCTGGGGAAATGGCAATCACGGCCGCAGGTAGAGGTAGATTGGAAGCTTTGATTTTCAAAAGAGCGGCCAGCGCTAAGTTGCCTCCCGCGGAGTCGCCCATCAGGTAAGCAGCCGAGGCAGGTCTTTTTCCGTCCGGACCATTTCCCCGCATCCATTGATAGGCCTGCGTGCAATCATCCAACCCGGCTGGAAATTTGTGCTCTGGTGCCAGACGGTAGTCCACTGACAGGACCACTGCCCCCGTGGCGTGCGACACGCGTGATAAAAAAGCGCGATAGCCGGCAAGAGAACCTGAAATCCAGGAACCGCCATGAACATAAAGGATTCGACGGTCGGGGTCTGCGTTGTCCGCGACTACCCATTCCATAGGAATGTGATCTGTTTTAACGGGATACCACTGCCCATGAATTTCCGAGGTCGATGGGTGTACGCAGAAATACTGGTCAATTAACTTTCTTCGTGCATCAAGATCATGGATCAGTTCGAAGGCTCGAACGGATATTGCCCGCAGATGGTCAAAGACTTCTTGCGCAGGATCAATCATCTGTTCCTCCTTTGCATCGGCAACAGACCCTTCCAACGAGTTAAATCCCATTTTTCTTGACTATAACCGCTCTACCAAGATTCGCAAGGTGGGAAAAGCGTTGATGGGTGTATAAATAAAAAAAATTGGCATCTCAGGCGCTTGCCAGCGATTCTCTGGTGATTATTTTAATAGTTTTTGAGAATCTAAAAGGGAGGGCGTAATGAAAAAGCGATTGCGGTTTTTGTTGGCAGGGTGGGTTTTCGTATCTATCGTCGTCTGTTCCACGACGCAGGCTCCGGCGGCTTCATCCACAAACCCTGAACAACTGGTCAGCCAATTGGAAGCCGACCTGGCCACGGCACGGTCCAATCAGGTGGATGTGCTTGCACCGGGCTTGTTCAGCGACGCTCAGTCCGCATTTATCAAGGCCAAACAAAGTCTGGAGAAAGGGGCCAAGCTGTCGGCCATCAGCGACTATGTCGCCCAGGGGAACGCCAGCCTGAAGAAGGCCGAAGAGATTGCCCAGGTCTCGCGGACCGTGCTCCGTGAAACGAACAAAGCCAGGGACAAAGCCCTCAAGGTGGGGGCTGACAGGCTGGGCGAGCCCTACATGGATGTGGAAAAACAGTATCTGAAACTCACCACGGCCATCGAAAACGACAACTTGAGCTATGCGCAGAGAAATGCCGCCGAGGTTCAGGCAGCCTTCCGGGATGTGGAAATCATGGCCATCAAAAACAGTGCCATCGGCACTGCGCGCAAGATGATGGCCGACGCCGATAAGGCCAGGGTCCAGAAAATCGCTCCAATGGCCTATAGCGACGCCCTCCAGGCTTTGAACGAGGCCGACGCCTACATCGACAACAACCCCTACGCGGCCGAAACGATCAGCCAGAAGGCCGCCCATGCCGAATTCATGGCCCGGCGGATGATGACCATCAGCGAGAGCAGCCAAAATTTCAAGGCGATGACACCGGAAGCGTCCGCCCTTTACGTGGAGAGTCTGATCGAGCGTCTTGGGGGACCCATGAATGCCGGTGATTTGCGGGACAAGGGCGTCGAGGGTCAGCTCAATTCGCTGACCGGTGCCGTCGAAACGATGGAACAACAAACCAAGTCTCTTGAAAAAGATAATCAAGTTTACCAGGCCCGGGCGGACACCTTGGAACAGCAGCTTAGCAGCTTAACGGGCTATTCGCGCGAGCAGGAAGACGCCAGGCAAAAACTCGCCGTCGAACGCGAATTCAACCAGCAATTTAACACGGTTCAGCGCTATTTCAGGTCCGACGAAGCAGAGGTCTACAAGCAGGGCAGCCAACTGGTCATCCGCATGCGGGGCATCAGGTTCCCGGCGGGACAGGCCACCTTGAGCCCTGAAAACTATGTCCTGCTCAGCAAGGTGCAGCAGGCCATCCAGACGTTTGGTCAACCGACCGTTACCATCGAGGGCCATACCGATACCACCGAGGGCGCCGGCTCCGCACAAACCAACCAGGAGCTTTCCCAGCAGCGGGCTGAGGTGGTTAAGACCTACCTGGTGGCCAACAAGACCCTTCCGGCAAATCGCCTCCGGGCCACCGGGTATGGTCCGGACAGGCCCCTGGCGCCCAACACGACTGCTGAGGGACGAGCCACCAACCGGCGTATCGATGTGCTGATCACACCGGTCGACAAATAATAAGGTTGCTTCCTTCGGGCTATCCCTCCCGGGTGCCGTTCCGGCGGCTGCCGGTCCAGTGGCCGATGGCCCGGGCGATCTGGGCGCGGGCTTTTTCGCGGTCGAAATAAGCGGCGGTTTCGCTCATTCTGGAACGGTTGAAGGCCAGTTCGGCTTCCAGGTAGCGGGTGATGTCGGCCGATCCGCCCTCGTACTGGCGCTTGACCAGCCCAAAGGTTTCTTTGGCCGTGCGCACATTGGACGTGGTCACCTTCAGCCGTTCCTGGGCTTCACTGAGGTTGAGGTAGGCTCTTTTTACGTCGAACTTGACCGCCAGCAGGGTCTTGCGGTCGGCTGCCATGGTTTCCTGCAATTGGGACAGCGCTTCGGCCCGGTCGCTCCGTGTGGCAAATCCATCGAAGATCTTCCAGTTCAGATAGAGGCCGGCAGTCCAGTTGTCACGATTTGAGCTGTATTTCATGTCGGGGTCGTCGGCATAGTAGCGGGTCATGAAATCCACCTGGGGCAGGTAGCCGGCCCGGGAGGCATCCACCGCCATCTTTGACCGGCGCAGCTGCTCGCGGATGCTGGCCAGTTCGGGTCGATGCATCAGGGCGTAGTCCAGTGCCGAAAATGGGTCGTCGGGGACATCGATGGCCCGGGCCTGTGCATCGACGACACCGAAAGGCACATCCGGTTCAACACCCAGAATTTCCGCCAGGGCGGCCTTGGCCAGGCGCTGCCGGTTGCGGCTCTGGACGAGAATTTCTTCGGTTTCCGCCATGCGCACCTGCAGGGAGAGCAGATCGGTTTTCAAGGCGCCGCCCGCCCGAAAGCGGACATCCATGATGCGCAGCTGGGAGCGGGTGGTTTCCACCGATTCTTCAGCAACGGAGGTGAAGTTGGCGGTGGCGAGAACATCGTAGTAGGCGCCGATGGCGGTGGCCATGACCTGGTTTTCGATGCCGTCCCGGTCCAATTGAGAAATGGTCAGACCGGTCTTGGCCATCTCCCGGTTGAGGCCGTCCCTGCCGCCGTTGAACAGGTTGAGGCCCGCACTGACCCCGCTTTCAAAATTCTCGAACCATCCCGGGTCGTTGAAGTCGGTGCCCGGGGGCAGTTTGCGCTGGTCGATGGTCTTGAACAGATAGGCCGACGGGGCGTCACCCTGAATATATTCGGTGTAGACACTCACCTGGGGGTAAAAGGGGGCGGCTGATTTTTCCAGCATCGCCCGGGCACGTTCGATGCGGGCCACGGCCATGAGCAGGTCCGGGTTGTTGGCCCGGGCGATGTCGAGCACATCCTGCAATGTCAGGCTGCTGTTGACGGCACAGGTGGCAGGCGGCGTGTCCGCCGCCTGGGATTGGCCCAGATTGCAGGCCATGTCGGCATATTGGGTCTTGATCGTTTCGTAGCGATAGGCCTCTTTCGATGCACATCCAACAAACGCCGCGGCCCCGGACACGACGCAGGCCAAGATCAGTAAAACAGCGGTCCTTGGCATTCCCTCCTCCTCATGGTTGATGGTTCGATGTGTTTCAATTTGCAGGTAAAGCCCCATTTCACCTTCAGGTTACAGCCATGCCGATCCCTTCTGGTGGGTGAAGTCAACCGACGGTCAGGCGTCAACACGGATGCCGGCAAGGGCTGCGCTGGCCAGCCCGGCCACGGTGGTCTCCGTCATGCGCATCTGCCGGTAGAGTCGAAGGGGTGCCTCATCGGACAGTCGGGCTTTTATCAGCCGGCGCATGCTGCCGTCAAAGATGGGGCCGGCCGCCCAAATCGCCGTGCCTCGCAGGTAAGGATCGGTTGCGTCGAAAAATGCGGTCAGAAAAGGGGCCGCCGGCATTGCCAGCAGGGGCCGGGCGTGGGCCAGCCGCCCCACACCCCACAAGGATCCCCGCTGGAGCAATTCGTGCTCGAGAAAATTGCCATGCGGATCGATATAGGAAATCAGGATGCAGGCAAACTCGTCCGCCAGACCGGCATGGCCGGCGGTGATTTCACCCATGGCTTCGGGCGATCCCCAGCCGATGCCGCCGGATTCGTCGTTCAGGTTCCACATGAACCGGCGCATCACCACCCGTGCCGATTCCATGGCGGTGTCGGCCAGGTGGCCAACCACCGCACCCATGGCCGTGACGGCCCGCCAGCGGATTTTCTCTTCGCCTGAATATAAAAAAGAAAATAGGGGATTCACTGCCTGGCGACCGGGAATTTCTAGTATGGTTTCCAGGGCGTTTTCGAAATTGTCCTGGTCAAGCAGTTGCCCGATGCGGGCTTTACGTTCACGGTTGCCCATTATTGCTCTTCCCAGCTGATACAGTCTTCGGGGCAGTATTTGATGGCTTCGTTCACACACGATTCGGGATAGGCGTCCAATTCGATGACTTCGATGTATCCGGCGTCGTTTTCGCGAAACACCTCCGGGCAGACGGCCACGCAGCCCATGCACAGGGTGCAGGTGCCGATATCGAGGACGGGTATTTTCATATAGCAGTCGACGCTGGACGTTCGATGTTCATCGCTGGCGGGTGTTTACCGCATCACCGATTTTCCGACCGTAGTCGGCGCAGGCTTCGATGCCGGCGTTATCGGGAACGTACTGGAGCCGAGGTCCTGGTTCGACCATCTGGAATTGCATCGCCGCCAGCTCATCGGCCACCAGCTTCACCGCTTCGCCGCTCCAGCCGTAGGATCCGAAGGAGCCGCCAATCTTGTTGGCTGGTTTGAGGCCCTTCATGTAGGTAAGTACGTCGGCCACGGTGGGGAACAGCTGGTTGTTCAGGGTGGGTGATCCCACCACCACGGCGGCTGCATCGAGCACATCGGTCATGATGTCGCTGCGGTGGGAACTGCGAATGTGGATGGGCTTGACCATGACACCGGTGGATGAGATGCCCTCGGCGACGGCGTTGGCCATGGCTTCGGTGCTTTTCCACATGGTGTCATAGATGACCACCGCCTTCTTCTCCTGCTCCTGCCGGCTCCATCTCAGGTAGGCGTCAATGATTTTACCGGGGTCTTTGCGCCAGATGACGCCGTGGTCCGGGCAGATCATGTCGATCTGAATCCCCGACGCCACCACTTTTTCGATCAGCTTCAGAATACGGGGCGCATAGAGTAAAAGAATGTTGGCATAGTATTTTTTGGCCTGCTGCATGAGATCCGTGGCGGCCTGGTCGTCGAATTTGTCGAATCCCGCGTAATGCTGGCCGAACCCGTCGCTGGAAAAGAGGATGTGGTCCTCCTTCAGGTAGGTAAACATGCTGTCCGGCCAGTGGATCATGCGGGTTTCCATGAAAGTGAGGGTGCGCTTTCCCAGGTTGAGTTCCTCACCCTCGTTCACGGGGTGATAGTTCCAGGCATTGCAGAAATGGCTGGCCAGGTTCTTGGCACCCATTTTGGAGCAATACAGCGGTTTGTCTTCTCCTACCTGGTGCATGATACGCGGCAGCGCACCCGAGTGGTCCATCTCGGTGTGGTTGCTGACGACAACGTCGATCTTTTTCGGATCGATGATCTGGGAGATATTGCCAAGCAGCTGGTCGGTAAAGGGTGCCTTCACCGTGTCGATGAGGGCCACCTTCTCATCAACCACCAGATAGGCGTTGTAGCTGGTTCCCCGGTCGGTGGAGTAGCCGTGAAAATCTCTGATATTCCAGTCGATGACGCCAACGTCATAGACACCTTCTGCAATTTTGATCGGTTTCATGTTCAGTTTCCTGTCGTCGTTTTACACGCGGTATTGTAGACTAACGCCGGTCGATGCCGCCAGGCGCGCCGGGTCGACGGAGTGATCTCATTTTATATGGGTTGGTCAATAATCGAGATGCCCTTTTCCCAGGAGCAGAAAAAGGGCATCCGGTGCCAGTGGTTGAAAAAGAATAGATTCCGTCCAAAAGAAATGGACT
>JAGTUY010000209.1 GCA_018224455.1 Desulfosarcina sp. | reverse complement strand
CCACCCGCACTGAACCAACAGACTCCCCACCAATAGATAGTTATTTCCTATCATCATACGGTCGACCGGCTCACATTGCATCAATCTCATTGTGCCTCATTTTATCTGATACGTCTGCCATCCACTCATGTTGGCACAACGTCAAGGCCGAAATTCAAGTTAATATTTGTTTCGGCGATAATAAAAATTAAGACGCGTTGATTTCAATAATATGAAATCCAGAAGTCGCAGTGATGGGTGAAAATAAAAATGAAACGTCTGAAAAAAGCCATTTTGCTGCCGGTAAGAACCTTGGCATATCGCTGGAATCGCTTGCGGACTTATTATTGGGCTGACAGGAAATTGCACGAACTGAGGACGGTATACGTGATGCCGAAATTTTATTATCGTTGGCTTTACCAGACCTGCATGTGGTTGGCTGAGACAAGAAAATTCAGGCGCCTGGCTGACCGGGCAATCCATACGATCCCTTACCATGTGCGGTTTCATGTGGCTTGATCGTAAGAAACCCTCATCCAGATCACCCCTTACGGGATAGGTCTTCGAGCAGGTGCCGATACAATCGGTAGTTCGCAAGCGGGATACTTCTGCGTGGTCTGTCATCGAGGCAGGGTAGGTAACGACCGCTTTCAAGAAGGTCAGGCACCGTTTTCTCCACCGCCTTTCTCACGGCCGCCTCATCCCTGGCCAATGCAGTTGCGTCAATCCCACCGATCAGGGAGATTTCAGTTCCGAATTGACGACGAAGCTTGGGGTACTCCATGCCGGCGCTGCGGATGTTGCTGATCCAGAGGCCGTTGATGCCGGCGTTGATGAGCGATGGCAGGAGCGAGGTCAAGTCACCGCCGGTGGTGCAAAGAATGCGAAGCGGGACACGATGCTTGTTTAACAGATCAATGACTTTCCTGTAGCAGGGTATGGCGAAGCGTTCAAACATCGCCGGAGAGACCACGGGTGCATGGTTGGAGGCAATCGGCTCATAAAAGGAGGCGTAGTCGACCGACACTTTTGAAAGCACCCTCTCGAGGCAGTCACAGTAAAAATCGGTGGTCCTTCTAACAAGGTCCTCCACCGCCTGCGGCCTTTTCATCAACGCGAAACAAGCGGCGCACAGAGAGTCCCAATCGCCCACACCCAACATCTGCAAGAGACCGCCTCCCGAGGCATCCACATAGAGCACGCGGCCTTGTTGATGGTTGCGTTGGCTTTGTTTGACAAAGTTTCGCGCATACCGTGATCGCTGGTTCGGATGGTAATGCCGGTTGAAAACTGACGGGTCGTCGAGGAGACCCTGTGCACTCTGATAAAAAGGGTAACTGTGCAGCGTCAATCCGACGGAATGGTGCGTTTCCAGACCGAAATAGGTCGAAAATGACTGCTGTCGGGGAAGTCCCTCCCGGTACCATCGCCCGAGCGTACCCTCGTCGGGCTCAAGGTCGAAAAAGGGGAACCGGTCCGTTTCGCCGCCCAAAAGGGTTCTTAAGAATCGATTTCTCTGGGAAATTCCACCCACTATCATCCCCGGCCGCTGCTCAAAGGATTATGAGAATATCGGATAAATCCGACTCATAATAAAGATACTAAAGAAATATCCCAACGGTCAAAGAATAGTTGGCGTGACTGAACTTAATCGTAATTTGTCCGTGTCACTTCATCACTAAGGGTTGGTGCAATCAGTGGCGCCCATGCGGCGTCCGCCCATGTACCTAAATGGGTATGCATATCCAGATATTTTTTCGGTATGGGGTGTGTACCGACAACGACCTCGATCCCATACCGTTTTTCAAGGAAGGCTTTGAATGCGTCGATATGGGGACAGGGTGGGTAGCCAACCACAAGGCCGGTAGCTAAATGAATGACCGTGGCGCCATTCTTCACCATCTCCTCTCCGGCATATTCGATGTTTCCACCCGGACAGCCATCACAGGTTGTAAAACCGACCAACTCAACGTCGAGGTCCGCGTAGATGCTGAAAGCACCTTCCTTGTTCCTCATCGCTCGCAAACACTTCCCGCCGGCACAGCGACGGTAGCGATCACAGATAATGATTCCGATTTTTCTCTTTGAATTCAAATCAAGGCCTTTCATTAGAAATTGAAAACTTTCGCTTCGGCAGCCAAATCTATCAAATGGGGCACACCATCGAGGATCATGTTCGAAAAGAATTTTTTCTCGTCAACCTGACGAGCCTTGGCACACGGAATTCAAACCCCAATGGGAACTTGGTTCTCAACCAGGTAGGGCAGATAATCTTTCGGGCAATCACCGGTGGGTGTCTTAACAGACAGGTCTCTTGCGGAATCAGCCCAGCATACGCCATTGTCGATAAAAAACAGATCCGTCTGGTGTCCTTTTGAATGCGCTATTTTGGCAAATTGAAAACACCGCGTTGCCGCCTCATTGTCATCTCGGCTCAGGACGAATAAAAAATTAGCCATGCACTACCTCCTTTTGATAATAAAATGGATGCCATAAGGTTCAACCATCAGATTGAAATCCAGGCATCCGGAAACAGGGGGCATCAAGGCGATTGCACAGAAACGCCTCTGCGACCTGCTGGACATCGCCAGCAATGCCACAGATCAGCCGGATACCGCCAGCCTGAAGCATCCTGTCAAACCCTTCGCTGATACCGCAGCAAATGACGGCATCGGGGTTCAGCTTTTTTACAATCTCCATCCGCTCGGATGGGGCGTACACCTCAAAAGCCACCTCCCGCCGGTCGACTTCGGTTTGCCCCTCGTAGTCGATGATCAACAGACGGGTGCAGGTATCCAGCACCGGTGAAACCCGATGACGGAATATGGGTATGGCGATTCTAATCATTTCCCATCACCCCAATGAGCCTGCAGATATCGGTCGACGTTTGCCCTGTCCCCAGCGTCAATGGCAGCCGCATGTCGAGGCCAGGTTGGATGCGTACGCGGTCTCGGCCAGGGACCACCAGAGCGGGTTGACCGGTGCGCCTTCAACCGTTGGGAGGAAAGCCATCGTCTCGGAGTGGTGCAGATGACCGCACGGAAAGGTTCGATCCAACAAGATCTCCACCTGACCCGGCTCCTTTTCCGGCTCCAGGACATTCGGTTCATTTAAACCAATCCTGCGATCGGGACAGCTGGGGGATGCAAAAAAAACCGATGCGGCCAATCGATGGATCTCCGGTGCATCCAGGCAGGCAAATGTACGGTCGCCGGTATGCACGTATTCGAACCCCGGTGAACGCGTGATGCGCACCCGAACCGGCCTGGCCTTGCTGTAGTAGGCATACATGCCTATCAGGCGGTCAAAAACAGGATACCCCAGTTGCCAGCCCGGCACCGATCGGCCGATCTCACCTTTACGGTAGCATCGGCTTTTTCCGATCAGATCGAAATGCTGTACCGTTTCTTCGGGGTAGACCCAACGCAGGGTCTCCAGGCTTTCCAGGGTTAAACACGCCATCGTGTCATCCTGATTCACCCGGTATTCCATGGCGGCGACAATGAACAGGGAATCGGGAATTTTCTGCATGTCTTCAAACCGCGGGGTATGGGTGTCATCGAAAAAACGGCCCCGGCTCAACACCTGTTCCTCGTAGGAGAAGGTGTCAAAAACGGTCGTGCTGTCAAATGGATAGCACTTGATCGAAAAACAGCCCTGTTTGTTCACCGGATTATTTTCTTCGTTCATGGCCGCTTCCAGTTGGAGGCGGTAGACGCCATGGGCATCCGACAACCACATATACCAAGCCGGAACCTCTCCCCAAATCTGACTGACCGCCTCCATTCCCAGCAGGTCCTTCAATTCGTCGATCCACGAGGTGGTCACCAGCATGCTGTTGATTTTATTCTCAAAGAAACTCTCGCACTCAGTTACCGTATCCACCATGTTTTTCAAACAACTCCTTTACAATTTCATTTTTCTCCCGCCCTTCGGTGTCGATGCCATGCTGATGGGCGGTCTCGATTAAAATATCATCCGGGTAGGCCAGGGTCAGAGCGTAACTGGACTCATAAGATTCAAAAAAATCATCGAATGCCAGGCTCTGCTGGGCTTCTTGCAAACCCTCCCCAAAACTCTCAACGACCTTTTCGATCTGCCTGAAAAAGTATCTTGTGCAAAATTTTCTTTTGCCCTCATCCACTATTTTGTTCCATCCCTTTTTTTTTAAGCGGCCACCCTTCGAAAAAGTCCGCTTGAACCATGATGACGCTCAAAAAGAGAATGGTCCAAACCAACGATGTATCACCGGGCTGGGCAATACCAGGCACCTTGCCCAGAAAAAAGGTCGCCAGGGGAGAGTAATAGAACCAGTAAAACAGCATGCCGCCGGCCACGGCAAGGATGGTTCGCAGAATGGCGCCCATCCACAGGCTGTTCAGATTGGGGAAATTATTGAAATAGTGTTTCAGGATAAACGCCGCCAGAACAAAGAACCCGCAGATCTCTCCGGCATGGATGAATCTGAAATCCGGGCCGTCGGTGTATTGCCCGCCCATAAAGGGTTCATCCCAAAAATAATTCATGATCTGCATCAGGACATAGAGCACGATGACGCCCAGCACAAAGGTGACGATAAAGACAACCACTCCTTTGCCCCAGGTGGATTCACCCTCCTTTTCAAGATATTTCCAGGGATATCCGTCCCATAGCAGGTCCGATGCCACGATCCAGAAGAGGACGCAAAGGACAAGGCCGAGCCCGAAAAAAGCGCTGCCCGTGCCGGCAAACTCCGCCCACCAGGATTCCACGCCAGCCTTGTCCTGGGCCGGGTAGAAAAGATAGCACACGTGGGGATGAAACAAGAGTATATAGATGATGCCGCTGAAGAAGGTGACGGCAAACAGTCTGGACCAAGCCGTCACAGCCCGATTGTCGTTTTGCCAGGGCCATCGGCCGAAACCGGCGCTCCAGAAAAGCGCTGAGAATAAAAAAGCAGTGAAGTAATAAACGATGGCGGTGGATGCGTTTTCGCGGGCATTAAATATTTCGGCACCCTGACCGCCCGAAGCAATGATCGATTGCGGACTGAAATAGGCGATGCCGAATTTACCGATAAATCCCCAGAAAAAAATGTATACCAGAAAAAGCATCAGCAAGACGGCAACAAGGGTCATGGCTATCCCCCGCTGGACCGGTCCGAATCGTTGCGTTGAAGCTTCCGGAAATGGATAACCGCCGGCGACGTTGTTCAACAGCACGACGGCGGCAAGAAATCCAACCACCAACGAAAAACCGTACATGGGGGTGTACAGTTTCATCACCGTATTGGGGTTCATGAAAACATACCACAGCAGCCACACGATACAAAAAACCGCCACCAGATTGATCAATCCGAAAAAATAATTGAATCTTTGCCCAGTTTGCGCAGTCGCATTCATCCGCTCGACCCTCCATCAGGACAGCGAGGGGAAAAGGTGGTTGTAGGATCAACGATTCCCCTCATCGGTCCTGTCTATAAGGCATCCTTTAAAAGGCAGTTAGAAAACAATGTGGTCTCCGTTGGTGAGGAAGGCGTTGCTCGCGGTGGCCACGGTAGACTGTCTTTTGTATGACTTGTATTTATCGGTGCCTTTGACGACGGGGATTCCGGCGGCGGCGGCTTTTTCAGCCCAGATCCAACCGGTGCAGTGGTTGCAGGCGAGCTTTTGAATCTCGAACGCCTGGACACCCTTGATGATGTCGTCGAACTTGGGATCCCATGTCTCAAAGAGGGTAATGTGCAGCCCGCCATAGCAACCGTATGGTTTATACCCCTCAAAATTTTTGCGGGCATAGGAGAACAAAGAGAGAACTCCCGGATGGCAGCAGCCGGTCACCGTGACGATCCCCTTGTCCTTGACGTTGAAATAAAAGACATTTTCTCCCCTTACCCGCAACAGAATGGGAACGTCGAAATTCCTTATGGCAACCCCCGGCATGGGGTTATAGATACCATCTTTCTCGCCGTCCGGATCGCAGAGAATCAGTTTTCCGGTATGGGGGACATCATTCTTGCAGACATGGACATCCTTGCCTTCCTTGTTTTTGGCCGTCAGATGCGCACCCTTGAGCAGCGCCATATCCTCCGGATAATAGGTCTTGGGCGCATACATGGTGATATCGGGTTTGTGCTTCAAGGTCGATTCGATTCCCCAGTAGTGGTCCAGATGCCAGTGGGATATGACCATGAATTCGATCTCGCCGCTTTTCAGCATGGCGGGGATGTTGTTCATCTCGTAGATATAGTCCACCCAGTCGTTGTTCCACCCGGAATCCAAAAGAATCTTTCTCTCTTTTCCCTCCAGCGTGGTCACGGTCAACAGGGCCATATAGCCGCCGGCATTGTCCCAGTCCCACGGGATATCATACTGGTTGGTCATCGCCCCGCCGTAGTCCAGCATGTGTTTTTTCAAGTTGTCATTGTCGAACCAGCTGGTTTCGCTGAGTACATCCACGCGCACACTTTTAACTTCGCCGAAATCAATCTTTTTGCGCGCCCTGGCCTCGCGGGTCAGCGCGCCCGTACCGGTTAAAGAAGTCGCAACACCCGTTGCCGCCAGGGACTTTAAAAAGGTTCTTCGTTTCATGGCTTTCCTCCACTTTTATGGATTAGGGTTTTCGACTAGCCCGCTTCTCTTTCCATGCCCTTCCTCAGATCGTAGAGCAGATCGATGATCATATCGCTCTCGGCGTCGGTCAGATCGAGCCCGTAATTATGCATGACTTGAACCACCAGGTGCCAGTCATCACGGGTCCGGCCGGCCTTTTCCGGATCGGCAACTGAAATGTGACATCCCAGGCACTTGCTTTGGTAGAGCGTATAGGCTTTCTCATGCATCATCTTCTTCCCGCTTTTGGTCTCCTGCATGGCCACGCCTTGACCGCCGAAAATGAGTGATCCGCAAACCAGGATCCCGGCAAGGAAAATCGTCCATACGACTCTTTTTCGAACCCACGCGCTTTTCATTGTGATACCCCCTTTTCCGTTGGATGATCGAGATGGTTCAAGGAAGATGATCTGCCCGGAGAATTTAAGCAAAAAGCGTACTATATCGGCGGACAAAAAGACGATTAATTCCATCTGTCCGGATTTAAATGAAATTTAAAAATTTTCTTGATTTTGGGTTCGCTACTATTCTATACAGAGGGAACATTCTTGATCTTTAAGCTGCAAGATATGGGAACTAAATGAACCCAAAAGAACCGGGACCCCGGCGACGCGCTGAAGGCGCCCTCTTGACGCCGAAGATTGATTATCAGGCCGCAGAGGGAGAGGCCTCGTCCGACGAATGCCTCGAGGATCAATATCAGATCATCCTGGACAACATCACGGACGGTGTATACGCGATTGATTTGAACTGGCACGTCACCTACTTTAATCGCGCCGCGCAAAAAATGACCGGCATCCCTGTAAAGGAAGCCATCGGCCGGTCCTGTTGCGAAGTTTTCCGCAGCAACGTTTGCGAAAGCAACTGTGTTCTCCGCGAAACCCTGGATACCGGCGCCCCGGTCATCAACCGCCCCATCTATATTGTTCGTGCCGACAAAAAACGGATCCCCATCAGCTCCACGACAACGCTGCTGAAAGATGGCAAAAACAACGTCATCGGGGGTGTCGTGACTTTCAGGGATTTGAGTGATATCAGCGAATTGAGAAGGGCGTTGTTCAAGCAGCATTCGTATGAAGATATCGTGAGCAAAAGCGCCGGCATGCACAAAATTTTTTCAATCCTGCCGCAAATCTCCCAAAGTCACAGCACGGTATTGATTCAGGGTGCCAGCGGCACAGGCAAGGAACTCATCGCCCGTGCGATACACAACAACAGCATGCACAAGGATGGACCATTTTTGGCCGTCAACTGCGGGGCGCTGCCGGATACGCTGGTAGAATCCGAACTTTTCGGTTACAAGGCAGGCGCGTTCACCGATGCGAAAACCAACAAGCCCGGAAGATTCGAGCAAGCGCGGGACGGCACCCTTCTGCTGGATGAGATTGGTGACATATCCGCGGTCATGCAGGTTCGCCTCCTCAGGGTGCTTGAAAATAAAACCTTTGAACCGTTAGGTTCCAACCAGCCGATAGGCACCAACGCCAGAATCATCGTCGCCACGCATCACAATCTCGAAGAACTGGTCAAAAGGGGAACGTTCAGGGAGGACCTATACTACCGGATCAATGTGGTGAAACTGTCTCTGCCGCCGCTGGCGGACCGCAAAGAGGACATTCCCCTGCTGGTGGATCATTTCATCGAACACTTTAACCGCCTGACGGGAAAGAACATTGCGGGGATATCCCAGAGAGCCATCGCCACACTGATGCTGCATGAATGGCCCGGCAACATCCGCGAACTGGAAAATGCCATCGAACATGCGTTTGTTCTCTGCCGGGAAGAAATCATCCGCGTTGCCTGCCTTCCGGACCACATGCTTCCGCCCAGCGCACTAAACCCGATTGCACCGGGCTTGACGCTTAAGGAAATCGAGCGACGGGCCATCCAGCAGGCGCTTGATCGAAACCGGGGGAAAAAGGTGGCCACGGCCATAGAACTGGGCATCAACAAGAACACCCTTCGCCGTAAAATACTTCGGCTGAGCATCTGAACTGTCAATTCAAGAGCGGCTGCGGTGCTTTTTCACGACAGATGCCTGTTAGCCGCAACACGCCAGATAGACCCCATTGGCGGTCACCACCCGCAGCAGGGGATTGTCAAATTGAACCGTGTGGCCCTCGGCGCTGGCAAAAACAGCAGAAAGCAGTTCAACAAAGGCATCTTCCGGCGGATCGTTGGACCAGAGGGCGAAGATGCCATGGGGCTTTAAAAATGATTTCAGCCGGCGCATGCCCGCTTCTGAATACAGGTCCGCGTGACTGGGATGCAGCCAGAATCCAGGGGTGTGGTCGATATCCAGCAAAACGGCGTCAAATCGGGCGCCTTTCGCCCCCGGGTCAAAACCGTCACCGCGGACCAGGTCAAAAAAGTCGGCATGGCGGTACACACAGCGACCGTCATGGGTCAACGTTTTTCCGTTGGGCACCAGCTCCCGGCGGTGCCAATCGATAACCGGCGCCAGTGCCTCGACGACGACCAGGCGCTTCACCTGTTTGAATGCCAGGGCAGCAGCCGCTGTATAGCCCAACCCCAGGCCGCCGACCAAGACATCCCACCCCGCCCCGTCCAACGCCCCCAGGCCGATGTTCGCCAGGGCCACTTCGGAGTCATGGAACAGGCTCGACATGAGATATTCATCGCCGAGTTTGACCTCGTAAACCTCGCGGCCATCGAGGGACAATATGCGCCGACGCCGAAGAACCAGCTCGCCCATGTGGGTTTTCTGGCAATCGATTTCTTCAAAATTTGACTTCATGGCTATCCGCTTTATTTGGAAAATTTTATGGATGCCGCCGCTACGACGCCCCACACCCAGTTGTACACCAGAACGAAGGCCGGGGTCCACATGCCCAGGCTCAATCCGGCCAGCCCTTTGTTGGCTTGGTATGGGAAAATGAAAAACAGCTGAACCGCGGTCGGTAGAAGACTCAACAAGCTACCCTTGAGCAGGAACCGGGATTTCAAAAAGGGCAGCACGAACAGCAGCCCCCAGATCCCGCCCCAGACAATCCGCGGATAGAGCCAGCCGGGAGTCAGGGGCGGTGCGATGGATACGTCGGCCCACCGGGCAATGCCCAAATCGCCGAACTGCCAGACCACGAGGCTGTTGGCCAATGCGCCCAGGCAACCGGCCGAAAAACAGACCATCATTTTTTTCATTCGAACCTCCAGTGATTGTCGTTTCCTCACTAACCTATTGCATGAAAACCCGTCTCGGGTTAGAATGTTGCCAACAAACGATGAACATCCGCGAACCGGTTTGATATGGAACCGTAAGATCAGGAGCCTCCGCCCATGGCCCGGTGGAATATGCCCGTTGAAACCGATGAACTGCTTTACGCCCTCAAAGTGGGCAATGCGGCCGCGCTGAATCAAATGCCGCTGAAGCATACGCCGGGCCAGGGACTGGAAATCGTGGACGAGGAGACCGGACAGATACAGACCGTCCATTTTGCGGACAACGCCGTCAACCGGTTCGGCGTGGCCATCGCCCGTGAATTCGACAACATGGGGTCTAAATTTTTCTCGCTGATGACCCGCATCGGCGCGCTGATGCGCCTGCTCGAACACGATCGGGCAAAGCCCTACGTTGAACTGGAAGGGGAGTTTACCAAAATCCGCAATGCCATGATCGAGACCATGGCATCATTTCCCATCTCTCCCGAGGGTTTTGTAGACGTTGACAAATTTTTCAATCATTTGGAAAGCACCAGGAAAAAAAGGCCCCGTCAGACAAACAATTAGGGTTGATCTCATAATCCGTCATCCGTCATCCGCCATCCTTTGTACCAGCGCCCCGGTAGGGCAGGCTTCGAGGCAGGCCAGGCACGACAGGCAGTCCGCCGCAGCAACCGGTTCGGCGCCGAAATAACCGACCACCGTGTCGAATCCCCGGCCGGCAAAACTCAACCGGGGCTGCTGGTGCTGCTGCTGTCGGCAAATCCGGACACAAATGCCGCACAACACGCAGCGGTTGGGGTAGTGGTCCAACACCGGGTGGCGAACGTCCACCTCCGGCTCCTTGAGCACCCGTTCGAAGGGTTTGCATCCCAAACCGGTACCCAGAAACGCGGCAATATTCTGCAGCTGGCAGGCGCGGTTGGCCGGGCAGGGTTTGCATGCCACCCGGTGAACCGAGAGCAGGAGTTTGAGTGCGGTCTTCTGAAGACTGCGGACCGCTTCGGTGTCCGTGTGAACCGTCATGCCGTTTTCCACGGTCACCGCGCAGGCGGCCACTGGCTCACGAAAGCCGTCGATCTCGACGAAGCAGAGACGGCAAGCTGCCGGCGCATCGGCCGGGGCGTCTGTTTCCAGCCAGCACAGGTGGGGTATATATATGCCGGCCGACTGGCAGGCCGACAGCACGCTGCTGTCATCCGGGGTCTGGATTGTCCGGTCGTCAGCAGTCAGGGTCACTATCGTTGTTGATCCCTTTTTCATCCGATCTCTATCTTTCAGCTTTCAACTTTTTTCTTCTCCACCGGCCGCTCGATAATGGGCGCCAGGGCCGCCGGTGAGATCTTCACCACCGCATCGTAGTCCGGCGGGCAGGCCACCATACACTCACCGCATTTGACGCACAGTTGCTGGTCAATGCCTTTCTTGCGGTTGCTGGTGGTAAACACCGCATCCACCGGGCAGCACCCCACGCAGGCATCGCAACCCCGGGCACATTTTTCCAAATCGATATAAAAGGCGGTCAGCGTCCGGCAGGTGCGTCCCGGGCAGCGGCCCTCCTTGACATGCGCCTCGTATTCGTCCCTGAAATAGGCCAGAGAAGTGAGCACCGGGTTGGGGGCGGTCTTGCCCAGCCCGCACAAAGAGCCCTGCTTCACCGCCCGGCTGAGCGTCTCCAACTGCTCCAGGTCTCCCTCACGGCCCTCGCCGCGGGTGAGCCGACGCAGGATGTCCAGCAAGTGGCGGGTGCCGATGCGGCAAAAGGTGCATTTGCCGCAGGACTCCTTCTGGATGAAATCCAGAAAATAGCGCGAGACGTCGACCATGCAGCAATCTTCGTCCATCACCACCATGCCGCCGGAGCCCATCATGGCGCCAGCCCGTGTCAGGGCATCGAAATCCACTGGCGTGTCGAGAAAATCGGCGGACAGGCAACCGCCCGACGGCCCGCCGATCTGCACGGCCTTGAACTGCTTTTTATTGGGAATGCCTCCGAAGATGTCGAAAATCAGCT
>JAGTUY010000208.1 GCA_018224455.1 Desulfosarcina sp. | reverse complement strand
CGTAGATCCAGTATCCGCTGGAGAGAAAAACCGGTCCGAGTTTTCCGGCGACCGCCTGAAAAGGGGCCGAACAACGGAAAACCAAGGCATCGGAGCCATGTTTGTTAGAGGGCGTCTCTTGATTGGTGCAATGGCTGGTCATGAAGGGTTCCCGGCCTATAAAATCAGGTTGATCTGGCCAATGCTTACCTGAAATCGGCAGGCGAGTCAAAGCATGGGTTAAGAACCGTCCGGTCAGGGCTGCTGTCTTCTTTTCTTTACATCACCGGCGATTTCAGCTATTTTTACGGCCCTTGAGTCGTTCAGGGTGACGACCCGATTCACCACCACGTCCGTCGAGGAATAAAAAGCGGTATCGAATTGATGGCTCAATCATACACAATTACCCATATGTTAGCCGGTCTCGGCCGCATGGCCATTTCCCCTGTCCAGGAACTGGGCCGGGTAGCGATCTTTTTTTTCCGCGGGGTCATCCATCTTTTTTCGTTTCCCATCCAGGCGGACAAGATCATCGACCAGGTCTATTTTATCGGCACGAAATCGGTGTTTGTGATCTGCCTCACCGGCGCGTTTACGGGGATGGTATTAGGCCTGCAAGGTTACTACACGCTGGTGAAGTTCGGTTCCGAGGGGCTGTTGGGAGCGGCGGTGGCATTAAGCCTGATTCGCGAAATGGGACCGGTGCTGGCTGCCATCATGGTCGTGGCCCGGGCCGGTTCGGCCATGGCCGCGGAGATCGGCATCATGCGCATTTCCGAGCAGATCGATGCCCTGGAGACCATGGACATCAACCCCATACGATTTCTATTCAGTCCCCGGTTGGGGGCTGCGCTGATCAGCTTTCCCTTCCTCACGGCCATTTTCGATGTAGTGGGGATTATCGGGGGCTACGTGACCGGCTCACTGCTGCTGGGGATCAATTCCGGGCTCTATTTCAGCCGGGTGGAGTCCAGCGTTCTGATGGCAGACATCAACGGCGGGTTCGCCAAATCATTTTGCTTTGCCGCCATCGTGGTCACGGTTTGCTGTTTTCAAGGATACACGACCCACCTGCGCAAGGAAGGTTTTGGCGCCAAGGGCGTGAGCCTGTCCACCACGTCGGCGGTGGTCTTCTCCTGTGTGACGATTCTGGTGGCCGACTATGTGTTGACTTCGTTCTTGCTGTGAGACAACCATGACCGTGCCGTTGATCGAGTTCAATCAGGTGTTCAAACGCTTCGGCGACAATGCCGTGCTCAAGGGTGTAGATCTGTCCATCTACCAGGGTCAGGTCACGGCCATTATCGGCAAGAGCGGCATCGGCAAGAGTGTTCTACTCAAGCACATTATTGGCCTTTTAGAACCTGACCGAGGGGAAATCCGGTTCCAGGGCCAGGCGATCAACGCCATGCCCGCCGCCGCGCGCCGAACGGTGAAGATGAAGTTCAGCTATATGTTTCAAGGAACGGCCCTGTTTGATTCCATGACCGTTTATGAGAATGTAGCCCTGCCGCTGAAGGAGAAGGGCCGGGTTTCGTTCCGTGACATTCAACGCCGTGTGCGTGACAAGCTGGCCCAACTGGACCTGGCCGGAATCGAAGACAAATACCCGTCCCAGCTTTCCGGCGGCATGAAAAAACGGGTGGCCATGGCGCGGGCCCTGGTGACCGATCCGGAGATTGTGCTTTTTGACGAACCGACGACGGGCCTGGATCCCATCCGAAAGAATGCGGCCCACGCCATGATTGCCCAATACCAGAAAACCTTCGGCTTCACTGGGGTTATGGTCAGCCACGAGATTCCCGATGTGTTTTACATCTGCCAGCGTATCGCCATGCTGGATCAGGGCCGGATCATCTTTCAGGGAAGCCCGGCGGAAATCCAGAACAGCACTGAACCGGTGATCCAACAATTTATCCGGGGCCAGGACCCGGAGGCAATCAACGCTGCGCCAAGCGAGCGCTGACGACGGCAGCCGCAGCGGTTTTTTTGCGGCTGCGGAGGAAATATGAAAAAAACATCTGTCGAAACCGCCGTGGGCGTCTTTGTTCTTGTCGGCCTGATCAGCGTGGCTTACCTCACCATCAAACTCGGAAAAATGGAGTGGTTCGGCGACGATTATTATACGCTCGATGCGCGCTTCAACTCGGTTTCGGGGCTGAAGACCGGCGCCCTTGTGGACATGGCGGGGGTAGAAATCGGCAAGGTGGCCGATATTCACCTTGACAATCAACGGCAGGTGGCCATTGTCAGTCTGAAAATCAAAAAAGGCGTGATCCTCACCGATGACGTCATCGCCTCGGTGAAGACCTCCGGACTGATCGGCGATAAATACATCCGCTTGACGCCGGGCGGCTCGGACAGAATACTCAAAACCGGAGACATGATCATTGAAACCGAGTCGGCCCTGGACGTCGAGGAGCTGGTCAGCAAATACGTTTTCGGAGATGCTGAAAAATAATTCGTTTGTCGTTGCGGTTCAAGACGTTGCCCAGGCGGCCGGGAAGAGGCGTCCATGCCGGTACCGCCAGGTCCTGATTGCAAAATGGAATAAAGACTGTGGAGGATGAGATGATCCTTAAACATATGCTCGGCACACTGGCTTTTTTCTTGTTGACGACAATTCCGGCAGCAGCGGTCTCCATGGAACCCATGGCGACCATTAAAGCCCCCGTCGATGCCGTCATCGTGATTCTCAACGATCCCGAACACAAGGTGAAGGGCAACAAATCGGCCCAGCGGGATGAAATCTGGAAGGTTGTCAAGCCGATGTTTGACTTCGATGAGATTGCCAAACGGGCCGTGGCTCGAAATTGGAGCGATTTCAACGATGCGGAGAAAGCCGAATTCACGGATGTATTCGCTCAGTTTCTCGGTAACACCTACATCGATAAAATTCAGGGTGAGTACCACAATGAGCAGATCGTTTACCTCGGGCAGGATTTCTACTCGGACACCTACGCCGAAGTCAAAACCCAGATTGTCAGAGAAACATTAAAAATTCCAGTTAATTATCGAATGCTTAAGGGCGGTGAAGACCGGTGGATGGTCTACGATATCATTGTCGAGGGCGTCAGCCTGGTGAAAAATTACCGCACCCAGTTTGCCAGTATCCTGAGCAAGGATAAGCCGGCCCAACTGATCCAACAGCTCAACGACAAGCTGGCCAAACAAAATAAGCGTCTTGCTGAATAATGATAGAATCAAAACTGATGTTGCATATTCAGCGGCTGGCCCGGTTCGGGCAGGCGACTTCCAAACGGCGAAGCAATCGATGGCGATGAAACCGAGACGGTCGTTCTTGATCTTGATGGTATGGGTGCTGATTGTTAGTGTCGCATGGGCCAGTCCGCCGACCGCCGTCAGCGCCGATGCACCGCCCGAGGATGTTGTGGCGTCGGCGGATCCCATTCCCTTCGATCCTTTCGATGACCCCAGCGGCGACAGCTACGGGGATAAAGACCTGATGCTGCAAGCGGTTGCCGACCCCATTGTCGGGTTCAACCGGGCCATGTTCGTCTTCAACGACAAGCTGTATTTCTGGGTGCTCAAACCGGTGGCTTCGGGGTACCGGGTGGTTGTTCCCACACCGGTCCGGGTATCCGTCAAAAATTTCTTTTTCAATCTTCTGGGGCCGGTTCGCTTTGTCAACTGCCTCTTTCAAGGGAAATGGAGGTCAGCGGAAGGTGAGTTTGGGCGGTTCGTGGTCAACAGCACGGCAGGGTGTCTGGGGTTGTTCAACCTGGTAAGTGACAAACCACAGTTCAATCCTCCTGAAGAGGATTTCGGCCAGACGCTGGGATACTATGCCGTTGGCAACGGGTTTTACATCATCTGGCCCCTGTTCGGCCCCTCGACCCTGCGCGATACGGTGGGCAGTATCGGGGATTGGGCCTTGAACCCGGTTTCGTTCATGCAGCTGGTCAATGTGGATGCCGGTGAATTGACCTCCACCACCACCAACGTGACTGCCTACAGTGTCAGAGTTGTCAACGACACCTCCTTTCGCATCGGCGATTACGAAACCTTGAAAAATGCCGCCCTGGATCCCTATGAAGCCTTCCGCAACGCTTACATTCAGAA
This sequence comes from Desulfosarcina sp., assembly GCA_018224455.1. Taxonomy (GTDB): domain Bacteria; phylum Desulfobacterota; class Desulfobacteria; order Desulfobacterales; family Desulfosarcinaceae; genus Desulfosarcina. The sequence goes on along the minus strand of JAGTUY010000208.1, from coordinate 5,753 downwards.
TCGGCTCAGTAAGATCGCCCAATAGGGTAGGCAACCACCGTTTTTCCGGATGCGCCATATGCAAACCAAACTGACCATTCTGTGTGAAAATTCCGTGGGTCAGCCCTTCGGTGTTGTGGGTGAGCATGGGTTTGCCTGTTTTATCGAAACCCAGGCCGGCAATATGCTCTTCGACACCGGCCAGGGCATGGGCATCTGCGGCAATGCCGCGGTGCTGGGCAAAAACCTGGCATCGATTCAGGCCATCGCCATCAGCCATGGTCACTACGATCACACCGGCGGACTGCCGCAGGTGCTCGAACAAACCGGCCCGGTGCCTGTCTACGGCCATCCGAACATCTTCGCTTCACGCACCTGGTCCGACGGTACCACTACCCGTTACATCGGCATGCGCCACCGGCGCGAATACCTTGAATCCCTGGGCGCCCAATTCCATCTGAATCGCGATGCGGTTGAAATCAGCCCGGGGGTTTATCTGAGCGGTGAAATCCCCAGAAACAACGACTTTGAAACGCCGGATCCCAACATGACCCTTCATCCCCAGGGCGCCATGGCCGTGTGCCCGGATCCCATTGCCGACGACCTGTCGCTGGTGGTCGATTCGGATAAGGGCCTCATCCTGGTGCTGGGCTGTGCCCATGCCGGCATGATTAATATCTTCGACCATGTTCTGGAGAAGTTTCAGCGGGACCGCATTTATGCAGTCGTCGGCGGGACCCATCTGGGCTTTGCCCAGCAAGGACAGTTTGACGAGACGCTCAAGGCCCTCGACCGATACGGCATCCAGCGGATAGGCGTGTCTCACTGCACGGGGCTGGAAAAAGCGGCCAGCCTCCGCGTCCACCTGGGTGAGCGGTTTTTTTTCGGCTGTGTGGGTGCCGAACTGGAAGGCTGACGGGGCTTCTCGGCGCCCGATCAACGGGCAACCGCCGATGGTAATCTTACCCCCCCGGTTTGCTCCGGTTGGTGAACCCAATGATCCATTAATTGGCAAACGCCCATGTACAATCGTTTTTTTGGTTTTAAAGAGAGACCGTTCAAACTGGTACCCAACCCGGAGTACCTTTTCCTGTCCCGGATTCATGAAGAGGTGCTGGCCCACCTGAACTATGCCGTGGGCTATGGCGAGGGATTCGTTGAGATCACCGGCGAAGTGGGTACCGGCAAGACGACCCTTTGTCGCATGTTTCTGGAAAACCTGGACGAGAATACCGAAGCGGCCTACATCTTCAACCCCAAGCTCGACGCCCTTGAGCTTCTCAAAGCCATCAACGACGAATTCGGTATCCCCTCGGGCACAGCGTCGGTAAAAACCCTCATCGACCGGCTCAATACCTTTCTCCTGGAGAAAAAAGCCCAGGGCAAGCACGTGATTCTGCTCGTGGACGAAGCCCAGAACCTGAGCGCCGATGTGCTGGAGCAATTGCGGCTGCTTTCCAATATGGAAACCACCACCAGCAAACTGCTTCAGATTATTCTGGTGGGCCAGCCGGAGCTGGGCGCGCTGTTGGAGACCGAAGCGCTTCGCCAGCTGAACCAGCGCATCACCCTGCGCTGCCACCTGATTCCTCTGACGACTTCAGAAATGCGCGAGTACATTCGTCATCGCATCCACATCGCTTCCAGAAAACCGGGATTGGCGTTCACTGCGGGCGCCTACCGGTCCATCTTTAAATACTCCAACGGCGTCCCCCGGCTGATCAACATCGTCTGCGATCGGACCCTGCTTACCGCCTTTGCCATGGGCAAACACCGCATCACCCAAACAATCGTCAGGCGGGCCATTCGTGAACTGGACGGGAAAAAAAAACGGTTTGGCAAGCCGCTGTTTTTTCGAGAAAAGTTGATCATCGGCCTGCTGTTGGTATTGGTGGTGTTGTTGGCCGGACTGGTTGTCGGCCAGATGGCGTTGAACCGCAACCGCCGGGTGGCCCTTGCGCCGGTCGTTCACCATAAATTTGAAACGACGGTTGCTGAACCAGTGGTGGATCATGCTCCGGAGGCCGCCGGAGAAACGGAGCCGGAGGCCGTTGCGCCGTTGCCGGAACCCGAGCCCTTTTCAGCAGATCCGGCATCGGCGCCGGCCGAACCACCGGTCGAGACCACCACCAGCGTTGATCCGGCACCGTCGACACCTGTCCGCGACCTTGAACAGATGCTGGCCGCCACGGTGGCCCTGAACTCACGCGTCGGTGCGATGGCGGCCGTCCTGGAAAAATGGAATACGCAACACCCCCAGGGCGTCGGACCGGTGGATGGGGTGGACAGCGACACTTTTTTTCGTCTTTCCGCCCTGCACAGCGATATGGAAGTCTTTCGCGTCAAGGGTAATCTGAGCCTGATAAAAAAGCTGAATCTGCCGTGCATATTGGAATTTCCCCCTCCGGACGGCAGCGATACCCGGTTCATGGCCCTGGTCGGCTTTGAAGAAGATGAACTCCGGCTGTCTGACGGAAACAACACCTTTTCCGTCGCCCCCGCATCGCTGGCGGGACGGTGGAATGGGGTGGCGCATATCTTCTGGAAAAATTATTTTAACTACACGGGGGTTATTCCGATCTCATCGCCCGGAGAAGTCATTTTATCCCTTAAAGTACACCTGAAAGCCAAGGGGTTTCCCATCGAAGCGATGACCGCTGCCTATGATACCACCACGCGGCTGGCCGTCGAGACGATTCAGGCCCGCAACGGACTGAACGTGGACGGGATGGTGGGCCCCATGACGAAAATCGCACTCTACAATGAAGATCCATCGCTGAACGGTCCCCGTCTGGCTGGCGGCAGCCCGGGGCAATAATGGCGGTTTAAGGAGCGGCAAGCCTTGAGTTCTATTCTGGATGCATTGAAAAAGGCAGAGCAAGAAGCCACCGTGGATCCCAGCGCGGGCACCCCATGGCCGTCCCCGCTCTCCGCGCAATCACCCCACCGCAAACGCAGTCGTCGGTGGTGGGTGCCACTGGGTATCGCTGTGGGTTTGTGTGCTGCCGGTGTGGTACTCTGGCAGGTGCGGCAAGCGAACAAGACACGCCCGGCGGAATCCATGTCGGCGCTGCCGTCACCATCGTTACCCAAGCCCAATCCCAGTGTCGTGACGCCTGCTGCCGAGGCGCCGGAGACCCGCCTGACGGTTGACGAATCACCGCAGACGCCCCCCGGCGAAACCCTGAAGGATGACGCCCCGCGCCAATCCACCGAAGATGTGCCTGCTTCCGAGGTTCGCGGTTCCGACGCCATGGCCGTGGTCGCACCGGATCAACCTGAGAAACAACCGCTGCGCGCCGCTGCGCCGACGGCCGCGTCGAGCGTTCAGCCAACACCATTGCAACTGGCGCAACCGCTGCGGCAGACTGCTGTCCCGACATCCATACCGGTCGCTGCCCCCACCGAAGAACCTGCTCCCCGCCCGGCGGAAACAGCGGCTCCCAACCAACCGGCGGCAGCGCGTGAAACCGAAAAACCCTACAGAAGCGACCCGCGAATTGATCTGCAGGCCCTGGTATGGGCACCGGAATCTACCGCGCGGTTTGTCGTCATCAACAACCGCCTCATTAAAGAAGGCGGATCCGTGGACAATATCGTTGTGGTGCGCATCAACCCGGACGATGTGCTGCTGGCCGAAGGATCCGATCGGTGGCATGAGGCATTTAAAATCCGGTAAGATTCCGGTTGATGCACCTGCAGCTGCCTGTAAATAACCCCATCCCTATTCCCATGATGAATAAAATCGTTGAAATAACGGTTGATTACTGGAAACGCAGCTGCTAAGGAGGCAGTCATGCAAGCTAAAGTTATCCATAGAACCGACCGAAAACATCCTCAAATCAGCAGAATGCTTGAAAGGAACGTCGAACATGCGTTGGACATGTAATCGGCTTGCAGTATGGTTTTGGATCGCCTTGACGGGGGGGCTTTTTATTTTGTCTCCCCTGCCTGCCGCGGCTACCGGTCTCCAGGCCGACACCGATGTCAATGAGACCTTTGCGACAGAAGCGACACCTATCAGTGTGTTAGAGGGGCTCATTCGCAACCGCACCCTATACGATGCCCTGACCGCCTTCGATATTCCACCGGCGGAGATTCTCTCCCTCTCCAGATCCTTCAAATCGATTTTCGACTTCCGTTATTCCAGGCCGAAAGATTACTACGAGGTCAGCGTCGACGGCCAGAACCTGATTCAAAAGTTTGTCTACAAAACCAGCCCCCTGGACGAATACGAGGCCGTCAAGGAAGAAAACGGCGACTATACCGTTCACAAGCGGAAAATCGTGCTGGACCGGCAGGTGATCGCCAAGGTGTTCACCATCGAGTCCTCGCTCTACCAGGCCGTGGCCGATAGCGGTGAAACCCAGCAGGTGGCCGGTCTGATTGCGGAAATATTTGCCTGGGACATCGATTTTTATCTCTATCCGCGTAAAGGCGACCAGATTGCCGTGGTCTATGAGCGCTGCTACAAAGACGGTGAGTTTGTGCAGTACGGGGATGTCCTGGCCGCCCGATACGTGGGCCAGCAGAAGACCTTTTCCGCATTTTTATTCAACGACGGCCAGTTTGACGGATACTACGACGAAACCGGCCAGCCCCTGAAAAAGATGTTTTTGCGGACACCGTTGAAATTCGGCAGGATGACATCCTCTTATTCCATCCGCCGTTTCCACCCGGTTTCCAAACGCTACAAGCCGCACACCGGCATCGACTACGGCGCCCCCACGGGTACGCCCATCATGGCCACGGCCAACGGCAAGGTCACCTTTTCGGGGCGCAAGGCCGGATACGGCAAGTTGATGATCGTCAAGCACCCCAACGGGTATGAGACTTACTACGGTCATTGCAGCCGGCTGTTGATAAGGCGCGGGCAGATGGTGGAGCAGGGTCAGGTCATCGCCCGGGTCGGGCAGACCGGCGTGGCCACCGGACCCCACGTGCACTACGAAGTCCGCGTGGGCGGCAAACCCATCGACCCCGACAAGGTCAAAAAAAGCCGAGGCAAACCGCTGAAGACCGAATTGCTGGCCAGTTTCACCGAGGTGGTCAACGAGCGGCTGATGCTGGTGGACGACCTGTTGAAGGAAAAAACCAGTCTGGTGATGCTGACCCACGACAATTGATTCGCTTGACGCCGTGGTCAAAAAGACCTAAACAAAACCTAACGCCTGGTTTAAAAAGGCCAACGCTTCATGGGGGTGTAGCTCAGCTGGGAGAGCGCAGCGTTCGCAACGCTGAGGTCAGGGGTTCGATCCCCCTCATCTCCACCACAATGAAATCAAGGGGTTGCATTTTATGTGCAGCCCCTTGCTGGTTGCTGTTTTTGCCCTGTAATAACGATCAGGTGATAAGCGATGAAGGCGTGAAGGGCACGGTGGGAAAACAACTACAGATGGTCAGGATGGTGAGGTGCCAAGGGACTCACCGGCTAAATTTATATCTTTGAATCAGTGTCTTACTGCCTTGTTCGTTCCTCTTTTATCTCCCATGAAAATCTTTCGACACCCGTTACACCTCCTGTCCTTTCCGGATCTTCTTTCGGGCATGTGAGCCGTATAGAAGAACTGGCGTCGATCTCTTCCTTCTCTACGATCATCATTATTGGCTGGCGGTTGCATGAATATCTTTCCGTTTATGGCAACATTCATGAGATTAAATCATCAATATCGATTCTCAGCGTTTTCCATAACAATTGATGCATAGGGCAAAGAATTCTTTTATATTCTGATGACATAAAACGCCTCCAAGCAGCCCATAACCCATAGACGTTT
>JAGTUY010000207.1 GCA_018224455.1 Desulfosarcina sp. | reverse complement strand
GGCTGGAAAAAGGCCATGCAGGAGAACGAAGAGATTCGGCTGGGGGCCAACGTGATCGACGGCAAGGTCACCTACCGGGCCGTCGCCGAGGCTTTCGGTATGGATTTCACGCCCATGGGCGAGATACTCTAAGACAGGCCCATCGTTTGGGTAGCGTGAATCGGGCCGGTATGCCCTATCTTCCAGGCGGCATATCGGTCCTTGTTTTGCTTTTGATCGGAAAACGGATCGGAAAACGCGGCTATTTGCTTCTCCGCGTCAGCTCCAGTGCAACCAGAAGGCCCTCGATCGTTGCTTCGGCATGTTTGATATGATCTACGGATGAAAACCCGGAGTCGAGTTCTTGAAACAGTTCTTCGAAGCGGGATGCGGGGATGGTTTTGGTTCTTCTGTTCACCGCCGGATGTGGATAAAGTCCGTCTTCGAAGAAATAGTTGCATACACCCGGTGCACCCCGGCGGCGGTTAGGCCAGTTCAGTTTCAGAGTGGTCAGCGTCTTCAACAGGGCGGCCGCACGAACCGGCTCTGAAAAGTCGGCGGTATCGATCAACCGGCCCATCCGGTTTTCCAGTTCGGTAAACAAGGCTGCCGGCAGTCGCCGCTCGGTAACGACCCGGCCATGCAGGTACCACTGGTCCATACGCTGACGGACGGCGGTCAGCCACCGCACCGGCAGGTGCCGGACACTGGGACAAAAGTCGGTTCGGCAGGCCATGCCCCCGTAGTCGCTCAAGCCGCGCCAGTCCACCCCGCCGTTGCCCCTGGCCAGCGGGTGCAGCAGGCAGCCCACCCGCCGGCCCGCGTCCTCGATCATTCCCAGGAAGGCGCAGTGGTGAAAATCCGCAAAAGGTCTCTTCCGAGGTTCGGCGATTATCGCCAAACCTTCGCAAGTGGTGCCCCCGGCGTGATTCGAACACGCGGCGCACGGATTAGGAATCCGATGCTCTATCCCCTGAGCTACGGGGGCGAAATCTGATTGTCACTCGATGCGTACCGACTGACCCGGGAAGATGGTGCTCCGGGGGGTCAGGTCGTTTATCTTCAGGAATTGATTCAGTGACATATTATATTTGCGGGCGATGATGTACGGGCTGTCACCCCGCTGCACATAGTAATTTCCCGAGCCTCTGGCGGGTTGCGCGGTCGCGCTCTCCTGTGAAGGGACCTTCAACACCTGGTTGATTCTCAGCCGGGTCGTCGAGAGACGATTCATCTCCTGAATTTTTTGGGTCGTCGTGCCATATCGCTTGGCGATAATCCACAGGGAGTCGCCGCTTTTCACCACGTGTCTCTGATCCCACACGTCGTGTGACGGCGCGACTGCCTGCGCATGCGTCACAACCATTCCGCGCTGGGGGATCTTCAGTTTTTTGCCGGCGACGATATAGCTGGATCGCTTTAAATTGTTGGCCCACATGATGTTTTTTACACTGGTATGGTACCGCCGGGCAATCGTGGAGAGGGTCTCTCCCTTTCTGACCCGGTGATAAACAAAGGCGGGGCGGGGAGGTGACGACACCGGTACCTGGTCGATTGACGCCAGCAGCAGGTCTTTTTTCCCGACCGGCACCCTCAGCGTATATGTGTTGGGGGGCAAAACACTGTAGCGAAGCTCGGGATTCAGATCCTTAAGCGTGTCGAATGGGGTCCCTAAGGGGGCTGCCAGATCCTTCAGGTGGAGCTGACGATCCACATCAACCCTTTCGAAAGCGAGTGCCGGATAGACATCGATATCCGCCATCCCATATTTATCAAGGTTTTCGATGACGTGCAGCGCCGCCAAAAAGCGGGGTACATAACGGGCCGTCTCGAAGGGCAGCCGGCCATAAAGATCCCAGAAGTCGTCCAAATAATTGATGTTCTGGGTCCGAATCACTCGCAGGACCCGTCCTTCTCCGCAGTTGTAGGCTGCCAGCACGGTCGACCAGTCCCCGAAGATGCTGTGGAGCTCCTTGAGGTAGGCGATGGCCGCGTCGCTGGCTTTTTCAAAATCGATGCGTTCATCGATATACTGGTCCCTTTTCAGACCGAACTTGTAGCCGGTTGAAGGGATGAACTGCCACAATCCCAATGCCCGGGCACTGGACAGAGCCTTGACCTTGAATCCGCTCTCGATCAACGGCAGCCAGGACAGTTCGGCGGGAAGGCCCGCGGCCGCCAATTTTTCAAGGATCATGGGCCGGTACCTGCCGGACCGCTTATAGGACTCGATAAAAAAGCTTTTTTCCGGCCCTCGGGTGAACAGGTTGATCTCTTTTTGTACATTCGTGTTGAGTTCACGGGGAATGGCATTGTGGTTGCCATTGACCACGATATTCCTGGATGCGTAGATTTCGAGGATGCGTTTGGAGATGAGAAACCGCAGGTCTTCCTTTTGTTGAACCAATTTGGCCGGGTCGTTCGGCTCGACGGTCAGGATTAACGAGTAGGCCTTGTCCAACGCCTCCAAAGCACTTTCCAACTCACCGTTTTGCCAGAATGCCTGGGCGGCCTCGCAAAAATCCAGGGCTTCGTCTAATTGCTGCTGGGTGCCGGGGGGCGACGAAACGGTTTCGACGGCCGCCAGATCACCGGCGTCAGCTTCGTCTGTGGGCAACTCCACGGTTGAAGCGGCCGCAGTCGATTGGTCGGCCAACTCAAGTTTTCTTTGAGGATCATCGCTGTCGATGGGGATCGTGACCGGCTGCGACCCTAAAACGGGCGTGAAGAAATCAGACCCGGTGTCGGGCGCTTCAACGGCCGGCGATGCGGCGGGGGCCGTCGTGACTGGCGTATTCTCCTTGGCGGGTCGATGTGCACATCCGAGCAAAAGAATCAGGGCCAAACTGACAATGGGTTTCTTGTGTTTGAAAGACAATGGGCGGTCCTTTTTAGCAGTGGTGTTTAATGGTTGTAGAACCATGCGTGCCGATGCAAAACCGCATGTTTGTTGCGTCCTTATACATTGGACGTCGTTTTTGTCAAGTTGAGATGAAAACAACTGCTGCTAATTCATATCGTGCATTTAGCGGGTGACTTTAATGGGAACCGAAAAAAAACTGGCCGGCTTGACTGGCAAAAGGCTGCACGCATGATATTATGCCGATAAATTTTCAGGGGGTCAGACAAATTTTGCTTGAAAAAATTTAATTTAGGGTATAAAAGACATCGTTTCAATCAAGCTTGCTGGTCCTGGCGTTTTCGGGGCCGGTGGTTGGTCTGTTCTTTTCGCGTATTGTTTGCCAGCGTAGCTCAGTTGGTAGAGCTACTGATTTGTAATCAGTGGGCCGGGGGTTCGAGTCCCTCCGCTGGCTCCAGTGTTAACAGCTGATTATAATGGTGGGGTTCCCGAGTGGTCAAAGGGAACAGACTGTAAATCTGTCGGCGACGCCTTCGGAGGTTCAAATCCTCCCCCCACCACCATTTTTTAGTAAGTGCTTG
>JAGTUY010000206.1 GCA_018224455.1 Desulfosarcina sp. | reverse complement strand
TGCACGCCCAAAACCCACGAGCCCCTGTTCCAGGAAACCCTGATCAATGCTGGGTTGAACAAATACCTGTTCGAGATGTGCAACATTCGCAACCACGACTCCTGGGTGCATAAAAACAACCCGGTCCTGGCCACGCAAAAAGCCAAGGACCTGGTGCGCATGGCCGTCTCCAAGGTAGCCCTGATGCAACCCCTGCCCGAGGCCGAACTGAATGTCAACCAGACGGCCCTGGTCATCGGCGGCGGCATTTCCGGCATAACCGCAGCCAGAAGCCTGGCCAGCCAGGGATACGTCACCCACATCGTCGAGGTTGCCGACCGGCTGGGCGGCAACGCCCATTCTATCTTCAAGACGGCCACCGGCGACCGGGTCAAGGACAAGTTGGCCGAACTGGTGCAGGCAGTGGAGGGGGACGACCGGATCAAGCTTCACCTGAACACCCGCCTGACCGCCGTGGATGGGTTTGTGGGCAGCTTCAAGTCCACCCTGACCACCGGCGAATCCAGTCAGGTTCTGGAACACGGCGTGGCTGTGGTGGCCACCGGCGGAACCGCACTCCAGCCCGATGAATACAACTACGGCCAGGATCCGAGAATCCTCACCAGCCTGGAGTTGGATGAAAAATTCATGGCCGACGACCCCGGGCTGAAGCGGCTAAATTCCGCCGTCTTCATCCAGTGCGTGGGGTCCCGTCAGCCTGACCGGCCTTACTGCAGCCGGGTCTGCTGCACCCACTCCATCGACAACGCCTTGGAATTGAAAAAAATCAACCCGGACATGCAAGTCTACATCCTTTACCGGGACATCCGCACCTACGGCGAGCGCGAGTACCTGTACAATAAGGCCCGCGAAGCCGGCGTGATTTTCATCCGCCACGACCTGGACAACAAGCCGCAGCTGGCGATCAAGGACGGCAGCATCCGCATCACCGTCACCGACCACGTGCTGCAGCGCCCCATGGAAATCACCGCCGACCTGGTCACCCTGGCTTCGGCCATCCTGCCCAACAATGATCAAGGCCTGGCCCAGTTCTTCAAGGTTCCGCTCAACGACGACCGCTTTTTCGTGGAAAAGCACGCCAAGCTGGGGCCCAGCGAATTTGCCACCGACGGCGTATTTCTCTGCGGTCTGGCCCATTATCCCAAGCCCATCGATGAAGCTATTGCCCAGGGCCGGGCCAGTGCGTCGCGCGCCATCACCCTGCTGTCAAAAGAGACCATCAACACCAGTGGCACGGTGGCCGAGACGGAACCGGCCATATGCAGCAGTTGTGGGGTCTGTGTTTCCATCTGCCCCTACTCGGCACCATCCTTTATCGCCGCCGACGCCCGCATGCATGCCGGCAAGGCCCAGATCAATCCGGTGCTGTGCAAGGGCTGCGGTCTGTGTGTGGCTTCCTGCCGATCCGGCGCCATCCACCTGAAAGGGTTCGACAACGACCAGATCTTTGCACAAATCTTTTCCATGAACGAAGCGGTGTAAGCGATCAACCAAAGGAGATAGAACCATGTCTGACTGGGAACCGAAAATCGTCAGTTTTCTCTGCAACTGGTGCAGTTATGGGGCAGCGGATCTGGCCGGCGTGAGCCGGATGCAGTACCCCTCCAACATCCGGGTGATCCGCATCCCCTGCACGGGCCGCATGGACCCGAAGTTTGCCCTGACGGCACTGCGGGAAGGGGCCGATGCGGTCTGGGTCAGCGGGTGACATCCCGGCGAATGCCATTACCTGGAAGGTAATTACTACGCACGACGGAAATTCACCCTGTTTAAAAACCTGATGGAGCTGATGGGCATCGAACCGGACCGCCTGCACTTTTCCTGGATCTCTTCGGCGGAATCCACCAAGTTCGTCAACGTGGTCAAGGAAGTGACTGAAAAGGTCAAAGCCATCGGACCCAACACCCATTTCATCAAAAACACGGCCAAGGTAGCATAACATGGTAGGATACACTGATAAGATAAAAGAGATTGCCGGTCGGCTGCTCAAGGAATGCACCGTGGACATGGTCATCGGATTTCGCAAGGGAACCATGCCCATGATGAACGAACCCTGCTTTGCCACCACACCTGAGGCGGTCGACAGCTTGGTGTGGGACAGCAACTGCGGCATCAACCTGGCCAATTACCTGACCAACCGGAAAGAGAAAGTGGCCGTGATCGCCAAAGGGTGCGACTCGCGCAACATCGTCACCCATATTATCGAGAACAAGATCAAACGCGATCAGGTGGTCATCATCGGTGTCCCCTGCACGGGAATGATCGACAAACGCAGGATCACCGACATGGTGGCGGGTGAGATCCTGGACGTTTCCGAAACCGAAAACACCATCAAGGTCAAGACTGCCGATGCGGAGACCCTCTTCGACAAGGCCGAGGTGCTGCAGCAGAACTGTGCGCTGTGCATTCACCGCAACCCGGTGATCTTTGATGAAATGGTGGCCGATGCGATACCCGAGCAGGACGTCGTCGACCGCTACGCGGATATCCAGAAGATCGAGGCGATGGACATCGAAGACAAATGGCGGTTTTTCGATGACCTGCTGCGACCGTGCATCCGCTGCTACGCCTGCCGCAACGCATGCCCGCTGTGTTACTGCCCCACCTGTTTCGTAGACGAGTCCAAGCCGCAGTGGATGGGCAAGGGTCAAGACCCCATGGACGTGCGGACATTCCATTTTTTAAGGGCCTACCACTGCGCCGGCCGTTGCACCGACTGCGGTGCCTGTGAACGGGCCTGCCCGGTGGGCATCAATATGCGGCTGCTCACGCGCAAGCTGGAAAAAGACTGTCAGGAAGAGTTTGGATGGGAAGCCGGGCTCTCCCTGGATCAGCGTCCGGCAATGGATGTTTACCAAGCCAATGATCCTGAACCCTTCATCAAGTAAATGAAGCCGAAAGGTCCCGGGGAATGCCGTTTCCCCGCCTGCAATTTCCTTTAAGGCTGTAAAGGTTAACGCTATGACGATCCTTAAAATCGACAAGAAAAACTGGGCTGAGGGACTGACGGCCGCCGCCAATACCTACCGGCTGTTCGGACCGGTCAAGGAGAAGGACTACCACCAGTTCAAGGCACTGGAAAAGGGCGAGATGCCGGATCTGGATATGATCAACACCCGATTGTCACCCAAGGCACTGCTTTTTCCCCAGTCCGAAGCGATGCTCGAATGCTCATTGGACGAGTCGCGGGACGACCACCACATCATGAAAGAGATCGTCAGGGACGACAAGCCCCGCGCCGTGGTCGGCATCCGGCCCTGCGATGCCAAATCGACCCTGCTGGTGAAGCTGAACTTCGACACGCCGGACGTGCAAGATCCCTATTGGCTGGGCGCTTACCACGCCACCACCTTTATCGGCATGGCCTGCGACACGCCCCTGTCCACCTGCTTTTGCACCACCGCCGGCTGCGGGCCCTACCATGAGGAGGGGCTGGACATGCTGGTCATGGAACAGGGTGACGCCTACCTGGCCAAGCTGCTCACGGACAAGGGCAAGGCTTTCGCCGCCGCTGCCGGCTGGTCCGAAACCGCTGACGATTCGGCGGCCTTCGAAGCCGGCAGGAAAGCGGCGGAGGACCGCATCGTGTCGACCGTCAAGACCGACAACCTGGCCGCGACTGATCTTCTGGAACTTCACGGTGCACCCTTCTGGGAAGACATCGCTTTTTCCTGTATCAACTGCGGCACGTGTACCTTCTCCTGCCCCACCTGCTGGTGTTTCGACATCCAGGACGAGGTTCACGGCAAGTCCGGTGTGCGCATGAAAAACTGGGACAGCTGCATGTTTCCCATCTTCACCGTCCATACCACCGGGCACAATCCCCGGGATGCAAAGGCCCAGCGGGTCCGCCAACGTTTCATGCACAAGCTCAAATACTTCGTGGACAAGTACGACGCGGGCATCATGTGTGTGGGCTGCGGCCGGTGCGTTCGCCAGTGCCCGGTAAATATCGATATCCGCCGGGTGTGCGAACAGATGAACAGCTTCAAAACTGCAGAATCCTGCGCTGCAGAGGGTTAATAAACCCCATGGAGGGAGAAACACGTGCAAAATCCATATTTGCCCTACCCGGTCCGAATCGACGACATTACCGTCGAGGCCGTGGATAAGAGTTTGAAAACATTTAAATTCGTCTTCCTCAACGACGGCGACGAAGAAAAATTCGCCTACCAGGCCGGTCAGTTTGCCGAGCTGTCTATACCCGGGGTTGGAGAAACGCCGATTGGCATTGCTTCCTCCCCCGTAGAAAAAGGATTTGTCAAATTCACCGTCAACCGGGCCGGTGTGGTCACCACCCATCTTCACAACATGAAGGTGGGGGACGTCATGGGGCTGCGGGGGCCGTTGGGCAACTGGTTCCCCTGGGAGGAGATGGAAGCAGGCAAAAACGTACTCATTGTAGGCGGTGGATTCGCCTTCACCACGCTGAGATCTTCGATTATCTATATGCTGGACCCGGCCAATCGATCAAAATTCGGCAATATCGACGTGGTCTACGGCGCCCGCTCACCCGGCATGCTGCTGTACAAGGACGAGCTGGTGGAATGGGAAAAGCGCGATGACATCAATATGCACATCACCGTAGATGCCACCGACGATCCCGACTGGAAGTACAACGTGGGCTTCGTTCCCCCCATCACGGAGCAAAAGGCGCCCCAGGGGGGCGACGACGCCTATGCCATCGTTTGCGGCCCCCCGATCATGATCAAGTTTACCCAACCGGTGCTCGAAAAGCTGGGCTACGCCCACGACCACATCATCATGAGCCTTGAAAACCGCATGAAATGCGGATTTGGCATGTGCGGTCGCTGCGGCATCGGCAAAGAGCTGGTCTGCAAGGACGGACCGGTGTTTACCCTGGATCAGATCAATAAAACACCCAGGGAATATTAACCAACCCTCCGCGGCGACGGTGGTTTCAAGTAATTTTTCACCGGGCTAATTTTTGGATTTCGTATTGACATAAAAGGCTTAATCCGTTACTAAGCGTAGATTCTATAAGCGAACTTAAACGGCAGTGTGCCGGAAATACTAACAAATCTGTAAAGGGAGGATTGAGTAACATGCCGACTATCGAATTTGGTGGAAAAAGCTTCACGGTAGATGAAGACGGTTTCATTGATGACTACACCAACTGGTCACAAGAATGGGTGCAGTTCGTAAAAAAAGAAGAAGGAATCGATGAACTGAACGACGAGCACAAGAAGGTCGTCGACGTCCTTCGCGAATACTACGAAAAGAACGGTATCGCCCCCATGGTCCGCGTGCTTTCCAAGGTGACCGGCTTCAAACTGAAACACATCTATGAACTGTTCCCCTCAGGGCCCGGAAAGGGAGCCTGTAAGATGGCGGGGCTTCCGAACCCCACGGGTTGTGTCTAATCACATCCTACCCAGTTTTTAATAAAAGGCCCCGCTTTGAACCAAGCGGGGCTTTTTTTAGTTAGGCCCCCATGCGCCTGTCTCTAAAGACCCATTCACAAACGGAAATGATCGATGTCACGCCACTGGTTCAGCAGCAGGTGAGCGAAAGCGGGATGGACAGCGGCCTCTGCATGGTCTTCGTCCCCCACACCACAGCTGCCGTCACCATCAACGAAAGTGCCGATCCGGCCGTCGTCCGGGACATCCTGATGGTGCTCAATAAAATCGTACCGTGGAAAGACGCCTACCGTCACATGGAAGGCAACTCCCCCGCCCACCTGAAAACCTCAATCATCGGATCATCGGAAACCATTGCCATCGAAAATGGCCGACTGGTGCTGGGTACCTGGCAAGGCATCTTTTTTTGTGAGTTTGACGGGCCCCGGACGCGCAAGCTGGACGTCCGGCTGCTTCGGGCATAGTGAAAGATATCCGCATCGCGGCGGTGGTCTGCCGGTGTCCGGTGGGTCAGGTCAAACACAACCTGGAGCGGACCCGCTACTGGGCCCTGCGGGCCGGTAAGAAGGGAGCCGCGCTGGTCTGCTTCCCCGAGCTCAATCTCACCGGTTACAGCAACCGGGAAGAAATCGCCGAGCATGCCATTTCTGCCCATGGATCGGAAATCGATGCGCTGGTTCGTCTATCTGTTGATCAGCAAATCGCGCTGCTTGTAGGGTTTGCTGAAAAAGCCCAAGATGGACGGATTTTTGCCAGCCAAATGGCGATCACCCCACAGGGTCGGACCGGTGTCTACCGGAAACTCCACCTGGCACCGCCCGAAGCGGATCAATTCAGCCCTGGTGAGACCCTGCCGGTGTTCCACTGGTCTGGGGTTCGTTTCGGCATTCAGCTTTGCTACGATGCCCATTTCCCCGAGCTTTCCACACGGATGGCGGAAGCCGATGCCGACATGATCTTCATCCCCCATGCCTCACCGCGCGGCCAGGCAATGGACAAACATCAGTCGTGGATGCGTCACCTGCCCGCCCGGGCATTTGACAACGGCCTATTTGTGGTTGCCTGCAACCAGATCGGCGACAACGAAAACGGCCTGGTCTTCCCTGGCAATGCCGTGGTCTTTTCCCCGTCCGGGGAGATCATCGAGACCCGTTTGTCAGGCAACTCGGGGATGCTGGTGGCCGATTTGACGGCCGATCAACTCCGCCATGTCCGCAGCCATCGGATGCGGTACTTCTTGCCCAACCGGCGCCCCGGGATTTACAGCCACGCACCGACGCTGACCGACCTTGACGAATGATAGCTACTGAACGAAAAAAATTAGACCCTCCAAGGGTTTGCCGTCTCTGGAAAGGACCTCCACCATCCACTCACCCGTCCATTCCGGAAGCAGCGCTTTTGAACTCCAGGTTCGCCATTCACTCGCGCGCACCGGCAGCGCCACAGACGCCTTCAGGACGCCTTTGTGATACCAGTTGTGGGTGATCTCGGTCTCTCCTTGGGCGCCGTCGATCCGGGTAAAGCAATAGACCCGCTGAGTCCCGGCAGGAATCACGTCACCGGATCCCACGGGCATCCGGTCCACGATCTTTTGGCAGACCACGGCCTGGGACACGGTGATCTCTTGAGCCAGGGCAGCGGTGAAAAAAAGAGCAACCAGCGTCAGGGAAATGATCAGGCTAAAAAAATGCCGGGTGTTCATCTGTCCCTCCTGTTCGAGTCAATCAATTTAATGTCAAACATCTTGATCGTGTCGCAAAGCGGGCGTCCGAAAACAAAATCCAGCATCCGGCTGTCGAGGCCTCCCTTTTCCACCGCCAGTCGACGGACATGGGCATCAAACCCGAGAATTTCCAGAATCGCCTTTTCCTGTTTCAACCGGCCCTCGTGGGTCCCCGCTTCCACCCGTGCATGCAGTCCTTCATAACTGCAGCACTGCTCATGTTCCTCGATCAACTCCCAGAGGCCATTGACGCCCGACAGCAAATCCTGTCGCGTCAGCCGGGCGGTGTCATAAACCGCTTCGATGCGCCGGGTGTCCCGGCAGTTTAACGCCCGGCACTCCAATGGACGATAATCGTAGATCCCGCACCCCCGGGCTGCTGGATCATAAAACAGGCAGGTCCATCTGTCGGCGCACCCCTTGATTTTGATGACCTCTTCAGGCAACGCAACCAGGGCGCCTTTGACGTTGTCACGGACCCGTTCACCCCGCCGAATGGTAAACAGGCATCGGGCCGGAATGCGGCCGTCATCGATCATGGGCCGGTCCTCCCGGTGCAGGGATGGCCCGCCCTTTTCACAGCAGGTACCGCAGCGTTGGCATGGTTTCGGGGAGCGTTCATGGTTCATTGCATGGCCACCGCGCTTGTCTATGGATTTGCATCGCAGGTCTCGGACGCGCCCGTCACCTGGCGCAGATCCTCCACCACCATGTACAGGCAAGGCACCAGGACCAGGGTGATTACCGTGGCGAACAGAATCCCGAAACCCAGCGAGAGCGCCATGGGGATGAGAAAACGCGCCTGGCGGGACGTCTCGAACATAATCGGTGCCAGGCCGCCGAACGTCGTCAGGGTAGTCAGCAGGATGGGGCGGAAGCGGTGTATGCCTGCATGGTGGATGGCATCGTGGCAGCTCTCACCACTCTGCCGTTTACGGTTGGCAAAATCCATGAGCACCAGCGAACCGTTGATCACCACCCCCGATAAGGCCACCACGCCGAACATGCTCATCACACTCAGGCTGTATCCCATGATCACGTGGCCGATCACCGCCCCAACAATGCCAAAGGGGATGCAGATCATGATGATCACCGGCTGGATGAAACTGTTGAAGGGAATGGCCAGCATGGCATAGATCACCAGAAGGGCCATCATCAGGCCCCGCATCAGGCTCTGTAAACTCTCGCGCCGATCCGCCTGGCGGCCTTCGAAGCTGTAGGTCAGGCCGGGGTATTTCTCCTGAAGGGCCGGCAGGGTCTCCCCGGTCATCGCGCTGAGTACCTGGTCGGCCTGGCTGCGGGGGCGGACATCGGCGGTCACGGTCACCACTCGCCGGCCGTTGCGCCGGTTTATGGTTGTGTAGGCCCTGCCGCGTTTGATGTCCACCGCTTCCAGCAGCGGAATCTCCTTGCCGGCCGGCGTGCGCAGGATCATCTCCTCAAGGTTGTGCTCGGAGACCCGTTCATTTTTGGGCAGCCGAACCATCACCTTGACCTCATTGCGCCCCCGTTGCTGGCGCAGGGCTTCGGCCCCGTAATAGGCGTGACGGAGGAGCCTGGCCACCTCCTGAGCCCTGAGGCCTAGACTGCGCGCTTCAGGCCGGATTTTGAAATCAATCTGCTGTTTTCCCGGCGAATAGCCGTCATCGATATCGGTCACGTTGGGGAAGAAGCTCAATGACTCGGCGACTTCCGCGCTGGCTTGAGCGAGCGTCTCCACATTGCGGTGGCTCAGCTCGACGGCAATGGCGGCTCCGCGTCCCGGTCCACCGGCATCCGACTCGAATTTGAGCGACTCCAGGCCGGTGAGGTGCCCGACCCGATCCCGCCACAGCGCAGTCAACCGGGCCGTAGACAGGGGCCGCACGTCTGGAGGTGTCAGGTAAATGCGCACCTCTGCCCAGTTGCCGTTGATTTCGGCGAAGATTCCCTCGACCAGGTCTTTGCCGCCGTGCTCGGCGGTCAATTGCTGGGCCGTTTTCACCAACGTCTGTTGAACGGCTTCGGTTTTCTGAACGGCCGTGCCATAGGGCAGCACCGCCGTGGCAATGGCGTAGTCGGATTCGATCGTGGGAAACAATTCGAAGCCCATACGCCCGCTTTTCACGTAACTGAGCGTGAGCATCAGCACCACGGCACCGATGCTGATGGCAATGTAACGATGACGAAGGGCCAGATCCAGAAAGGGGCCGTAACGGGTACGAACCAATTGGGCAAACCGGTCACTAAAGCGCTGCTGTTGACGCAGCACCCAGCCGAAAAGACCGGTTTCCGGGCGGGGCTTGCGATGGCCGATATGGGCCGGCAGAATCAACAGGCTTTCGATGAGGGAGACGGCAAACACGGCCACCACCACCACGGGAATCTGACCAAACACCTTGCCCATGAAGCCGGAGACGAAAAACAGCGGAGCAAAGGCCACGATGTTGGTCAACACGCTGAAGGTCACCGGCATGGCGATTTCACGGGTCCCGGCAACCGCCGCCTGAAGCCAGGGTTTTCCCGCCTGGCGGTGGTGGTACATGTTCTCGCCGGCGACGATGGCGTCATCCACCACGATGCCCAGGGTGATAATAAAGGCGAACATGGAGATGACGTTGATACTCACCCCGGCCGCCGGCAGGAATAACAACGACCCCAGGATGGAGATGGGAATGCCCAGGCTGACCCAGAAGGCCAGGCGTGGCTCTAAGAAGATGGCCAGCAGAATGAACACCAGCGCGAGCCCGAAATAACCGTTGCGCAGCATCAAATCCATGCGCTGGCGATAGATGTCGCTGCGGTCGTTGCGGGCCACCAGCTCAACGCCCGGGGGCAGGTCCGGTCGGATCTCGGCCACCTTCTCCCTGACGGTCTCGGAAACATCCAACGGGGTCTGGTCACCGATACGGTAGACATCGACGAGAATGGCCCGATGCCCGTTGTAGGTGGCGAATCGGTCCGTATCCTCGAATCCATCCGTCACCTCGGCGATGTCCGCCAACAGCACCTGGGTGCCCTCGTTGGTGGTGATGATGGGAATGCGGCCGAACTCAGGCCCGAAGTCCCGTCGTTCGGTCATGCGCACCAGCACATCCCCGCTGTCGGTTTTAATGGCCCCCCCCGGGAGCTCCACGGCCGCCCGCCGGATGGTCTGGGCGATTTGCTCCAGGGTCAGCCCATAGGCCCTCAGCCGGTCCTGGGGCACGGAAATGCTGATCTCGTAGTCCCGGATGCCGGAAAGCACCACCTGGGTAATGCTCGGATCCTGCAGCAGCCGATCGCGGACCATCTCCGCCGTTTCCCGGAGAATCGGTTCCCCCTGGTCGCCAAAGAGTGCCAGCGAAACCACGTAGCGTCTGCGCTGGGCAATCGTTACCCGGGCGTCCTCCGTCTCTTCGGGAAATGAGGTAATCCGGTCCACCGCATTCTTGATGTCCTGGGCCACCCGCTGGATATTCTTGCCTTCGACCACCTCAACGGTCACCCTGCCATCGCCTTCATTGGCCACCGCGGTAACCTGTTTGACATCGTCAAGGCCCTGAACGGCCTCTTCGATGGCCAGAATGATGCCGCGCTCAACCTCTTCGGGACTGGCCCCGGGATAGGCCATGGAGACCGTCACATAGTCCAGCTCGAAATCGGGGAAGACCTCTTTGTTGATCTGACCGGCGAAAATCAGGCCGCCCACCAGAAAAACCACCATCAGCAGATTGGCCGCCACCGAATGCCCGGCCATCCATGCGATGGGACCGGATTGACGGCGGTCACCATCGGGGACAGGATTCAGACTCGGATTATCCATTTGATTTTACTATGCTTTGATGGGTTGACGAGGATATATCCGATGACCCGGCATCGCCCTCTTTCAACGGCAACCCGTCGACCGGTGCGGAGAGGTCCGAAACGATGAGCCGCTGGCCGGGAAGGATGCCGTTTTTCATCAGCACATAATCGGCATCGCGCCACACGGTCTCCACCGACATGATCTTCAGGGTATCGTCATCGGCAAGTATCCAGATGGTGCTGTTGTCTCGCAGGGCACTTCTGGGAATGCGATAGACATCCGTCAACCGTTGCCCCTGGACGACCACCCGGACATACTCGCCGATCAGCATGGGTGGGGCACTGTTGCGGGTATTGGCATACAACCCCAGCGGGTCTTTGACGGACACCAGGATACGGGCCATGCGGCCGTCAGTCTCCAGGTCGCTGAGCAATCTGGCCACCGTCCCCTGCCGCTGGTTTCCCCGGTAGGCAATCGTGACGGATGCGCCTTTATCCGCATTGGTCCGCGGAATATTGATCCATGCCAGCCGCTCCACGGGGAGTGACACCTGGATCCAGTATTCATCGGTGCCCACCAGTTGGGCCAATGGGTCCTGGGTGGACACCTGGGAGCCCACATTCACGTGGGTGCTGCGGACAATGGCATTGAAGGGCGCAAAAATATCTGTCCGGGTCAGGCTCAATCGCGCCTGTTCGAGTTCTGCGCGGGCAGCCGCCAGATCGGACCGGGCTTTGGCCAGATGGGGTTTTCGAAGGGCCAGTTCCGCTTCCTGGGCATCGGCCGCTCGCTCCGGATAGAGCAGCGACCACTCCTGCCGGGCCACATCCTGGTATCCCATCTCCACCTGGAGCGCGTATTGTGCGTTGACCACGGCACTCTCCTTGCGGGCAATGGCCAGCTCGTAGTCCTTGGCATCGATCTTCAACACCCGTTCACCGGCACGGATAAACCCGCCCTCAACGAACTCCGGGTGAATCGCTTGAACCTCTCCGGGCACCCGGGTTTTCAGGGTTATCTCCCTGGCCGGAACCACCGATCCCATGGCCGCGACGGAAACCTGGTGGTCATCCGGGAAAAGGGGCAGGGTCTCTACCAGGGCAACCGTGCGTTCCGGCGGCCGTTTTTGGGCTTGGGGGGCCGTCTTTTTGATGTAACTGGCACCGGCAATGCCAATCGTTATAATCATGGCGCAGACGATCAGTGTCCGCACCCAGGATTTGCCGCTGGCACGGACCGCCTCGGTCTTGTCAAGATGATAATCCCTGTTTTCGTCCAATTTCATCTTATCCCCGCTGCCCATTTTCCGTGGATGCCTCCGGCGGATCGGTGTTCCCGATCCACCCGCCGCCAAGCGCGCGGTGCAATCCGATGCGGTAACGCACCAGCGTCTCCTGCTGCCGGATCAAATCCCTTTCGAGGTCCTGTACGGCGATCAGTTGGGTGAGGACCGGCAGATAATCGCTCAACCCCCGCCGATACCTCTGGATGGCCTCTTCAAGGCCTTTACGGGCCGCCGCCATTACCGATTCAAGTCCGCGGATATGTTCCCGCTGCCGGGTCTCGCTTTCCAGGGCGTCTTCGACTTCTTTCACGCCGGTCAATACGGCCTGGCGGTAAAACCAAAGGCTTTCATCCGCCTGCGCCCGGGTTCGGTCCACCTCCGCAGCCCGTCGGCCGCCGTCAAAAATGGGTGCCGTCAGGTTGGCGGCAAGGCTCAACAGCCAGGTATCGAAGAGCAGGTTCAGGTCGCTGCGACCGTATTGCCCACCGGCAGTGAAGCGAAGTGCCGGCAGACGGTTGGCCCGGGCGGCAG
Organism: Desulfosarcina sp.; assembly: GCA_018224455.1. Classification (GTDB taxonomy): domain Bacteria; phylum Desulfobacterota; class Desulfobacteria; order Desulfobacterales; family Desulfosarcinaceae; genus Desulfosarcina. Next base: position 1,907 of record JAGTUY010000206.1, on the reverse strand, counting down.
CCACTTGCCATTCGGAGGCCTTCAAGCGCATACCGGCCGCCCTGACATCTGGCCGGTTGGCCAGAAGATCGGCAGGCAGGCCTAATGACGGGAGCCTGCCGACAACCGGCATTTCGGTTTGCGTCAAACTGAGGTCCGCCCGCGGCGCTCGTCCCAGCAGAACGGCCAGTTCATGCATCAACAACTGGGTTTCGGCTTCCACCAGCGGGATTCTCGCCCGGACACTCTCCACCACCTGCTTCTGCTGGTAGACATCCAGGGCGGAGACCATGGCTTTGCGGAAACGCAGCTCAATCAGGTCTAAAAAAGTTAGATTGTTTGCCAGCTGCTTTTCCAGAAGCTGCTTCTGCAACCGTTGGGAAATGATCCCCACCCAGCGCTCGGCCACCTCGGCCGCCACCGTGATACTGGCCGTCTGAAGATCGGCCTTGGTCGCATCTACGGTGAGCAGTGCCGCCTCCTCCTGGCTTCGAATCCTTCCCCACAGGTCCAATTCGTAATTACTGACCAGACCCATCGCGTAATCGCCGTCACCTTCGGAACCGCCGGGTAGGGTTTCTGATCGGCGCCGGGTATATTCGACGGAACCGGTTGCAACCAGGTCCGGGTAACGCGCCGCACCGACCTGAACGGCCAGCGACCTGGCCTGCTGCAGCCGGGCCCAGGCCTCTTTCAGTGTAAAGCTGTCCGATAACGCAGTATCGATCAACCGGCTGAGTTCCGGGGAGCCCACCGAATGCCACCATGGTGAAGACTGATCCGGTTCTCCACCATACAGTGCGTAGGCGTCGGGAATTTGACCCGCTGCATCCGGCATCACCAAGGGCGTATAGGGGCTGCAGGAGAACAGCATCCAAACCCCCAAAAGCAAAAAAAGCCGGTATCGGTAACAGTTTTTCATGGTCTAACGTATTCTAAATATAATCGTTATCAAGCCTGTCACAAGCTTAATGGGTTGATTTATCACCCAGGGTTGGTGGAAACAAGCGCAAATCAACCCGGTTGCAGAGTCCAGCCACCGACAGCAATCGACGGGTCAGCCGTTTTCCAGATATTTGCCTGGCTGAAAACGGTTTTTCACGACACAATTTTTATAAACCACTTTCTTTAACAGAGTGGTATTTACGAATTTTTTTAGTATTGTGATTTGCTATAAGTCATATATAATTAATTTGACTGCAACATATTCTTTGATTCAAGGTTACAAATCGAATGGAACAGGTCTCCGCGTGGTAACGCAAATGGATTTTTGTACCCTATTGAAAAGGCGCGAGAACGCAATTGGACACAACGACGAGTTTCACTGAAAGGGAAAAATGATGAAAGAATTAGTCACTTATATTGCACGGTCACTGGTGGACAAACCCGAGCAGGTTTCCGTAGCGGAAGTGCAGGGCAATCAAACCACCGTTTTGGAACTCACGGTGGCCAGAGAAGATCTGGGCAAGGTCATCGGCAAGCAAGGCCGAACCGCCCAGGCCATGCGAACCATTCTGGGTGCCGTCTCTTCAAAGGTCAAAAAGCGCACGGTTCTTGAAATCATCGAATAGCTGTGCCGATGCACCGTCTGCCGGCCGCATGACGGCATCCGTAAAATCAGTGCTTGCAGGCTTCGCTTTGAACGATTACATCTAAAATCACCGTATTTAAAAGCCCGATCTCATCTGTTCCGATGATAGAAACAAAAGCCCTTTTCTCTTGAAGAGAAAAGGGCTTCTTTTTTTTGAAAAGGAAAGACCAAACCCCATACCCACTCAGCGCCGATCCTGAATCATTTGTCCAATCTGATCATTGGACAGCGGCAGCGGATTATTCATATTGGAAGCCGCATGCACCAATAAATCGACATGGGCAAGGGTCAGACCGAACTGCCCCAACCGCGGGATGTCCAACTGATCGAGCCATCG
>JAGTUY010000205.1 GCA_018224455.1 Desulfosarcina sp. | reverse complement strand
GGGGTTGATGCCGATTCAACGCGATCTTATTGTTGCTCAGGCTGCCTCGGCGGCTTTCTACCGGCTGCCTGGGACGGGGCATCTGCTGCTGGTCTCGCCGCCCGCCAGAATCCCGCTGATGACCGGGTTTTCCCAGGGATTGCCCCTGCTGGATATTTTTCGTTATGGCTACCGATTCTGGTTTGGGTTGCCGGTGTCCGCCAGCCGAAATCAGGTTTTTTTTGACAGTGGCTGACGAATCCGTTAACCTTGATCGAGCTTGGCCTTGACGCTATCTACTTTGTCGGCCATGTGTTGATCCCGGTCCGTGCGGGTTCCGAATTTGAGCGTGGTGGTGATTCGCGGTGCCCCCATGCGATGGATCTCTTCGTGGCAGCGTCGGATGGCGGTAAACACCGCATCCCAATCCCCCTCGATGTTGGTGCCATAGGCGTGAAGTTTGATGTCCAGGCCGGCTTCCGAGAGAATTCGCTGGCAGGCAGCAATGTATGGCGAGACCGATACGCCCACACCGATAGGCACGATGCACAGGTCTGCGATCACGTTCATGTCAACTCCTCCAATAAAACCAATCCAACCAATTCAACCAATCAAACCAGCCTCCATCCGTCCTCAGACCTCCGTTTTCAGACTTCCGTCCTCAGGCAACAACCGGCAGCTGGCCTGGCGGCAGAATCCCGCAATTTCACTGCCGTTGCTCTGATGGTCCCGCCGCAGGTGAAAATTAAGCCAGGACGAGGTGTTATTCAGTTCCCACATGCGCGGGGGCACACACCCGTCACACAGTTCCCTGATTCTTCCATTCGCCGCCAACCGGTTATGGGCGCGAAACCAGACGCATCGCCGGTCCGGGTTCACTTCGCACATACCGTGATGGCTGCCGCCGCAGGCGCCGTTGCGGGTATGTTTGGGGCATCCCGATTCGGGACACAGGAACCCCACGTGCTGGATGGCGCAGTCGCCGCATTGCAGACACCCCAGCAGCATCAGCTTGATGGGATGTTCGGCCAGGTGCATGAACAGCCTCCCGCCAATGCCGCTGTCCATTGCCTTGCAGAGCGATTGGTACACGGACGCGAACGGTGAATCGAAATTAAAAAACAGGTTGTGGGAGTGCCGCATCAGCGAATAAAGCACCCGATCGACCACCGGCACCGACTGGGGTTTCAGACCGAAAACCGGAGACGTGGCCGGATCCGGCGGTGTTTCCCGAAAGGCGTAAAAGCCGTCAGGCTGCGGGTAGTTGAACTGGGGAATAAACGTCTGCCAATCGTCTTTGATCTGCGCCATCCGGTCCAGAATCATCCCCACCGTGGAAAAGTTCCGATGAATGCCGCCGATGTGAATGCCCCGGTACCCCAGACCCCGGAGTACCGCCCCGAGGCGGGCTGCCCGTTCGATAGCCGCGGCTTTTCCCTGTTTCTTGTCTTGCCATTCATCCTGCACCATGCGGAGGAGCGGGTCGGTGACCACGGCGCCCGGCACCCGGCCCTGGTTCATGATGCGGGCCGCGTTGGGGGTGAGCAGATAAACCGATCCCAAGGTGGGAACCTGCAGGTCCATATACCGTTGGATGCCGATCAGCTCGTGGAACTTGCGGACATCGTAACCCAACTGGGTGATGACGAACTGGGCGCCGGCCGCCACCTTACGGCTCATTTTGGCATACTGGGCCACAGCTTCCCCTTCGGTCTGCTTGAACGGCGAGACGGCGCAACCGGTGAAGAAACCGTCAGGGTCGCCGGCGGAATTGACGCGTTTGCTGATCAGCATGAGCATGATCTGCAGGTTTACCGAATCCAGGTCGAACACCGGTGCTCCCTGGCCGCCGAAACCCTTGCCGGAATAATCGCCGGTAAGGGCAAGGATGTTTTTCATGCCGATCATGGCCAATTGCAGCGCCCGGCTTTCCATACCGACGCGGTTCATGTCACGGCAGGTGAAGTGAACGATGACGTCCATGCCGATGGAAAAGATCCGATAGCCGATGGCATCGGGACTCAGCGACGGATTGCCGCCGGGGTTGTCGGTGATGGAAACCGCCGAAACGCGCCCATCGGCAAAGGCGTCCCTGGCAATACCCATGACCGTGTCCACCGACCGTCCGGTGGATTCCCGCCCGGGTACGAGCTCTAAGGTTATGACGAATTGCTCCGGGTCTAGTATGTCAGTTTGAAAAACGCGCAGCATGAAAAATCAGACCTCCTTGTCTTCAGTCTAAACCCTGACATTTCACCGGCCGGCAGATGCCCCGATGGCGCCACAGGCGTGAAAAAGGCGAACCCACCGGCAGGACGTCAGCTTCCAGCCGGTCGATGTTCACGGTCACTGCGTCACTGCTGTAATCCGGGTCCCACGGCTCGATGATCAGAGCGCCTTTTCCAAGCGGCCACAACCGCGGCATGATGGGTGACGGCCAGGATCGGCTGCGCGTTTCGGCCACCAGGGTTTCCAGATCGGCAAAGGGCAGCAGCTGGTGCAGCGTCACCAGGGTCGGCGGGCTCAGCGGCAGCGAGCCCTGGTCGTTTTCCGTGAGCGCTCTCAAGGGATTGGCCCAGGCGCCATGAACCGTTTCAGTGTTGTCCGGCCGGCAGCGCTGATCCTGCCCGACAGGCGCTAAAAAAAAATAGGTCTCAAACCGTCGCGGCATCAGTTCCGGCGTGATCCAGTGATGCCATCGCCCCAGCTTGGAGATGGACAGGCAAAGGCCACTATCCTGTATCGCTCGGGTGAACGGCGTGCCGTTCTTTGCAACCGGTTCAGGGCTGGAGAATCCTTGCATGGGACCGGCCAGCAAAAGCCCGGCCTCCTCCCAGGTTTCCCTGATGGCCGCCACGGCATAGGGCAGCATCTGGTCCACATCGCCATCCAGCGTCCGGGCCAATTGATCTTCGGGAAGGTCCACGTGGTTTTTCCAGTAGGCGGCATCCATATCTTCGGCTTCCATGTTGCCGCCGGGAAAGACATAGGTGCCCGGCATAAATTTACTGGCGGTGCTGCGGCGCAACAGATAGATTTCGATCCCCGCTGCTTGCTGACGAGCGAGAATAAGGGTGGCCGACGGAGATGGCGTCGCGGGATGGCTGGATTGAACGGTCATTTATGTGAAGCGCCCCTCTTTAGCAGCCTGTCAGGTTTGATTTATAGGTTTACTCATCATGTGGGAGCGTCAGCGCCAGCGTTGCTTGCTCGGGAGCATCGCTCTCCAGGTGGTCCACGTTCTGGAAACCCCGGGGCAATTTTTTTCCGCGGCGGCCGCGTTCACCCACATACTGGGTGAGGTTGCCATAGGTCAGCTTAAAAAACCGTTTGCCGGCGAAAATGGTCAGGGTGCCTTCTTCAGGCACGATGATTAAATGGATCAGCAGTTCCGTGCGCTCCCTGGCCCGCTTGGGCGGGATCTGGATAATCTTGTTGCCTTTGCCTTTGGCGATGGCCGGCAGTTTGTTCAGGGGAAAGACCAGCATGCGTCCCTCGCTGGTGACGGCGGCCAGCAGATGCGCCGATGGGTCTTCCAGAGGCGTGGGCCGCAGCGGCAGGGCGCCTTTAGGAAGCGAGAGCAGGGCCTTGCCTTTGGTGTTGCGCGTCAACAGGTCGTCGAAGCGGGTGATGAATCCGTATCCGGCGTCGCTGGCCATCAACAGGAGGTGGTCTGCCGGTGCCATGATCACGTCGGTGAAGGTCGCACCGGGCGGCAGGACAAAGCGGCCGGTGAGCGGCTCGCCATAGCCCCTGGCCGATGGCAGGGTATGAGCCGACAAGCTGTAGGTCCGGCCGGTGGAGTCCAGAAAAACCACCGGCTGGTTGCTTCTGCCCCGGGCGGCGTTCAGATAGCGGTCCCCCGGCCGGTATACCGCTTCACCGGGGTCGATCTCGTGTCCCTTGGCGGCCCGCACCCACCCGTTGGCCGACAGGATCACGGTCACCGGCTCGACCGGGGCCAGCTGCTCTTCGGAAATGGCCTGGGCCTCCTCGCGCCGGACGATGGCGGTCCGCCGGTCGTCGCCGTGGGTTTTGGCATCCGCCCGAAGCTCCTTTTTGATCAGCGTCTTGAGCCTGGCCGGCGATCCCAGGATGGTCTCCAGCGACTGCCGCTCGTCGTCCAGGCTTTTCCGTTCAGATCGTATTTTCATCTCCTCCAGTTTGGCCAGGTTGCGTAGGCGCAGTTGAAGGATGGCCTCGGCCTGGGCATCGGAGATGTTGAAGCGAGCCATCAGCACCGGCTTGGGTTCATCCTCGCTGCGGATGATGTGGATGACCTCGTCGAGGTTCAGATAGGCCACCAGCAGCCCATCCAGGATGTGCAGGCGCTCTTTGACTTTTTCAAGTCTGAATTCTAAACGATCCTTGACAGTTTGGGTACGAAAACTAACCCACTCGGTGAGCAGTTTGACCAGGCCTTTAACCCCGGGCTTGCGGTCCAGGCCGATGATGTTCATGTTGACCCGGAAGGTTTTTTCCATTTCCGTGGTGGCGAACAGATGCGCCATGAGTGCGTCCTTGTCCACCCGGTTGGAGCGGGGCACGATGACCAAGCGGATGGGGTCGTCGTGGTCCGATTCGTCTCTGAGGTCCGCCACCATGGGCAGCTTTTTCTTGTTCATCTGGGCGGCGATTTGCTCCAGCACCTTGGCCGGCGATGTCTGGTGGGGCAGGGCATTGACGACGATGTCGCCGTTTTCCAGCTCGAAAGTGGCCCGCATGCGGATGAGCCCCTTGCCGGTTCGATACAGGTTCATGATTTCCGATTTTGGCGTGATGATCTCGGCGCCGGATGGGTAATCCGGCCCTTGGATGTGGATGGACAACTCGTCGACACCAGCGTCGGGGTTGTCGATCAAATGAATGCAGGCGCCGACGACCTCCCTAATGTTGTGGGGCGGGATGTCCGTGGCCATGCCCACGGCGATGCCGGTGGTGCCGTTGAGCAGGATGTTGGGAAGCCGGGCCGGCAGCACCCTCGGCTCTTTCAGGGTGCCGTCGAAATTGGGCACCCACTGTACCGTTCCCATGCTGATTTCAGCGAGCAGCACCTCGGCATAAGCGGAAAGCCTGGCTTCGGTATAGCGCATGGCGGCAAAGGACTTGGGGTCGTCGGGCGCACCCCAGTTCCCCTGGCCGTCGACCAGCGGGTAGCGGTAGGAAAAGGGCTGGGCCATGAGCACCATGGCTTCGTAGCAGGCCGTGTCCCCGTGGGGGTGGAATTTGCCGAGCACGTCGCCCACGGTGCGGGCGGACTTTTTATGCTTGGACGACGCTTTGAGGCCCAGCTCGCTCATGGCATAGACGATGCGCCGCTGGACCGGCTTGAGCCCGTCACCGATGTGGGGCAGGGCGCGGTCCATGATTACGTACATGGCGTAGTCGAGATAGGCCTGCCGGGAAAACTGCGACAGCGGCATGCGTTCGGTACCCTCGATGCGGATGGGGGTAGCGGTGGTAGTCATATTATTAATACTTTCAGTTTTTTGTCATTCGTTTGTGTTATTGTGACTTTAGGTATAGATAATCGGCTATGGGCTATGGGCTATGGGAAAGGTTTTTAATTAACCAATCAACACGCAACATAGCGTTTGTGCCTCTCGAACCTTTTTGGACCTTATTCGACCTTCCGTTTTTTCCCTCGACCCCTCGAATCCGCCCTAAATACCTTCCACTTTCCACCTACCCACCTTGCTCAATCCACCTCCGCCAGATCGCCGCTCTCCTCGATCCACTGGCGGCGGTCGCCGGCCCGTTTTTTGGCCAGCAGCAT
>JAGTUY010000204.1 GCA_018224455.1 Desulfosarcina sp. | reverse complement strand
TCCATGGTGCTGCTGAGGAACCGCATCCAATCCAATCGCCACCGGGGAGTGGCTGACGGCACCCTGGCCCTTGGCGTGTTGATCACCGGTGACGAAGAGGTCGGCGGATACCACGGTGCCCGCAGCGCCCTCGGCCGGATAGCCTGCGATTTCTGCATTGCTTTAGACGGCGGTCGCGTAGAAAAGATCGTGGTCAAGGAAAAAGGGATCTTGCGGCTCAAGGTGGTTGCCAGCGGCAAAACGGCCCACGGGGCAAGGCCCTGGCAGGGGGATAACGCCATCGAACGGCTGATGGCGGATTGCCTCGTCGTAAAAAGCTTCTTCGAAGGCCTTGCGGAGCCGGAGCACTGGCATCGCACCATGAATCTCTCCGTTTTCCACGCCGGCGACTCGGTCAATCAGGTACCGGACAAGGCGGAAGCCACTTTCGATATCCGCTACACGGAACATGACGATGTGGACGACCTGGTGCAGCGAATCCAGGCGGCCGCATCCGGTAAGGTGATCACGGAGGAGCGAGAACCGCTGTTCATCAGTCCCGGGTCACCCTATCGGGAACGGCTGATGGCGTTGGCCAAAGATACCCATACCGGCATTGCCCACGGCGCCAGCGACGCCCGATTTCTGTCCCAGTTCAATATTCCGGGTGTCGTGTGGGGCGCGGACGGCAACAGCAGCCAGCATTCCACGGAGGAGCACGTCGAGATCCAGAGCCTTTCCCGACTCTATGAACACCTGGACCGCTTTGTGACCGACATCCAGGAGAATCCCATTTGCCACGGCCATTAAAGACGGCATGACTTTCAACGCCGATATGCACGGTTAGGCTGACCCCCGTCACCGGTCTGTCCAATGCACGCTGCCGGTTGACAAAAATGGGCGCCTGTGGTCTTTTGATTGTCGATCGGCAGGGTTATATCTCTCTTCACCGCACCCGGCATGATCTGCCTTCGCACATCACCCGACGCTTTTTCGACAACACCGCAAACATGCCTGCACAGGCATTGAAAATAGGCTTTTGGTTTTCACCCGGCAACCTGCTAAGGAGGTTTAAACCATGAAGGAAGTTCAACATCTTGTAAGACTCCTAATGATCATTGCAGTCATGGCAGGCCTGGTTTTTACGGGCTGCGCCGGCCCCAAACCCAAACCCGGAGAAGTATTTCCCTGCGCTGCTGACAGCAAGATAGAGAAGACCATCGCGCCGGAAGCGGAACTGGCGGACTTCTCATGTGTCGTTAAAGCGTGGGAAGGCGCAGACACCCTGCACTTCAACGTGGCCATAAAAAATATCAGCGACCAGGCTCAACGCTACCGGGTGAACATTTTCCTGGACAACGACAAGGCTGTGGGCGGTCTTATCCCCCAATCAACAAAAAAAGGACTGGTCGAGCCTGGGCAAACCGCCGCCTTTGAATACCCGGTGAGCGGGATGAATCGCGGGCCTAAATCGATTGTCTTGATGGTCAAAACCATAAGTGAATAGCACCTGAAAAGCAAATGGGAGGTCTCAGATATGAAACGCACAAGCATCGCAGTACTGTTCATTTTCATCGCCGGTTGGGTCGCTTCGCCCGTCCTGGCCAAAACCACCTTCATCAGCATCGGCACTGGGGGCACCGGCGGGATATACTATCCCTACGGCGGCGGTGTGGCTGAGATATGGTCCAAGTATGTCAAGGACGTCAAGGCGGTGGCCGAGGTGACCGGCGCCAGCGTGGAAAACGTCAAGCTGGCCCACAAGGGTGAAACGGTGGTCGGCGAGGTCATGGGCGATGTGGCCGTGGCCGGCTTCAATGGATTGGACAAATTCAACGGCAAGAGGCATGACATCCTCTCCATGGCCATCATGTATCCGAACCTGCTGCAGATTGTCAGCCTCAAAAGCAACGGCGTCACCGACATCACCCAGGTCAAAGGCCGCAACATCAGCACGGGAAGCCCAGGAAGCGGCACCAACTTTATGGCCGAGGCGGTCCTCAAAGCCCTGGATATCGCACCCGACAGTTACAAGGACAGCCGCCTCTCCTTCACTGAAAACGCCAATGCCCTGCGTGACGGCACCATTGATGTCGGCGTGTGGTCGGTGGGTCCCGGCACCAGCAGCATCCTTGATCTGGCCACCACCCACGAGATCAACATGATCGGTTTTACGCCGGAACAGACCCAACGCATTCTGGCGGCCAACGAAACCTATTCGGCCGTTGAACTGGCCGGCGGGGTCTATCGCGGCGTCGATCAACCCGTGGCTACCATCGGGGTATGGAACGTGATGATCTGCCAGGCCTCACTGGACACAGAGATGGTCTACAACCTGGTCAAGGCCCTATTCGAGCACAACGACTACCTGCAGAAGATCCATCCATCGGCTGCCTACACCACACCGGAAAATGCGGTAAAATACTCACAGATTCCACTGCATCCGGGGACCATCAAATACCTGGAGGAAAAGAGCATCGCCGTACCGGACAACCTGCGACCCTGATGCGCATGACGGCCCGGCCGGTGAAGCGGATCGTCATGGCCGGGATCGGTTTGGCACCGCTGCTGATCGCCGCGGCACTGGCTTTGCCCGGCGGACTGGAACTTCGCGTCACACCGGTTCCAGGGGCGGCACCCCTGCTGGTGCTGCCCCTGGAGCCCGGTGAGCACTTTACGATTCACTACTATCATTCGGTGGAAAACGCCCCGATCTGGGAGACGCACAGCCTTGACTCCGCGGGGCGCATTTTCATTGAAGAGGAGCGGTACCTGAAGTTCGGCGCGGGCATGGGCAAAATGCCGGGTGTGGGACGCATGGTCACTCGCGGGCCTTACGAGGTGATCGAAGACATGCATCTGCCCACCGGTGATTTTGTCCTGCGCATCGGCAGCCTCGGCGTTGACCATACCGTCATTTGGCGCGGCACCCGCACCAACCTGAGCGCCATTGCCCCGCATGTGGCGGTGCAGTTTTCTGCCAGGCGAGTGTCTTTGTTTTACCGCCTGTGGACGCACGTTTTTCCGCACGATGCGACACCGCCGACCGGCAATAAAATCAACAATTAACCCAAAAAGCAGCCATCAAGTCAAAAGAAAGTACAACTATCCATATGGCCTATAGCGATCCAGCCCAAGCCAACAGCGGAAAATCACCGCTGGTGAGCATCACCGCAAAGATCGTCATGGTGGTGGCGGTGAGCTTAAGTCTCTATCAGCTCTACACAGCCGGGATTGCCGCGCTTACGGCCCTGGTCCAGCGCTCTATTCATTTAGGGGCCATTCTGACGCTGACCTTTCTACTCAAGCCCCTGTTTGCCGGCGCCCGCAAGGATCGATTCAACTTCTGGGTGGCCGTGGACTGGCTGCTTGCTTCGGCATCGATCTATTGTACGGCCTACATTTGCATCAACCTTACCGACATCTTCGAGCGTCAGGGTGACTGGCTGCCGGCTGACCTGACGGTCAGCATCGTCGGCACGCTGCTGGTGCTGGAAGCCTGCCGGCGGGTCATCGGTGTAATCATGACCGGCATCTGTACGACGGCCATGCTCTACGCCTATTTTGGACCCTGGATGCCCGAACTGATCATCCACAAAGGCTATTCCATCGAACGGATCACCACCACCCTGTGGCTGACCACCGAAGGCATCTTCGGCCTGCCCATCGGTGTGGCTGCCACCTTTGTCTTCGTTTTTGTGTTGTTTGGCGCCTTCCTGGAATCCACCGGCGGCGGCAATTTTTTCATCGAGCTGGCCTATGCCCTCACCGGCCGATTTTCCGGCGGCCCGGCCAAAACCTCGGTGGTGGCATCCGGTTTCATGGGGTCGATATCCGGTTCCGCCGTCGGCAACGTGGTGGCCACGGGCTCCTTTACCATCCCCATGATGAAAAAGGTCGGCTACCGGCCCCATGTCGCCGGAGCCATTGAAGCGGCCGCCTCCACCGGCGGTCAGCTCATGCCGCCCATCATGGGCGCCGGTGCTTTTCTCATGGCCGAATTCACCAACACCAGCTACCTGACCATCATCAAAGTGGCCCTGGTGCCGGCGATCATGTATTACGTGACCGTGCTTTTCTTCGTCCATTACGAAGCCAAAAAGTATGGCCTGGAAGGCCAACCCAAAGAGAGCCTGCCCCGGGTGGGCAAAGTCCTCAGAGAAGGGCTGCACTTCATCATTCCCGTGGCGATTCTGGTCTATGTCCTGGTAAACAACTACTCGCCCATGATGGCCGGTTTCGTGGCTGTCGTCAGCACCGTGGCCGCCAGTCTTACCGCCAATGCCGTTCGCTGGGCGGTAGCACCGCAAATGACGGGCGCGGGAAAAACGCGCCCCAGTGCCGTGGCCTTTTGCCTGGATGAATTGAAGAGCATTGTGAAGGCGCTTGAAAAAGGGGCCAAAAACGCCATCATGGTCTCGGTGGCCTGCGCCGCCGCCGGCATTATCGTCGGCATGGTCACGCTGACCGGCATGGGATTGAAATTTTCCAGCCTGGTGCTGGATCTGAGCTACGGGATCAAAGCCCTGGCCATTCTGCTCATCGGTGCGGCCTCACTGGTTCTGGGCATGGGGTTGCCGGTCACCGCCAGCTACATCGTTTTGGCGACCCTGGCCGGCCCGGCCCTGCTGGATATGGGCGTGCCCCTGATGGTCAGCCACATGATCGTTTTCTGGTATTCCCAGGACGCCAACGTGACTCCGCCGGTGAGCCTGGCCAGTTTCGCCGGCGCCGGAGTGGCCGGCGCCAACCCCATGCGCACAGCCTTCACCTCGTGGAAGCTGGCCAAGGGACTCTATATCATTCCCATTATCATGGCCTACCGCCCCCTGCTGGGCATGGGCGCCGGCTACGAACTGCTACACTGGCAGGTGGTGGTAACCATGGTCACCACCATGCTGGGACTGATCGCCTTCGCTTCGGCCCTCGAGCGCTATTTCATCCGCCGGGCCACCTGGCCGGAGACCCTGTTGTTCTGGATCGCCGCCACCGGCCTTTTCTGGCCCGAGTACTGGGCCGATGGATTGGGCCTGATCGCTTTTGCTGCTGCCGTTGCCCTGCAGAAAAGACCCGGCTCTGCCAGTTAACGGGATGGCGGGGCATCCTCTCTGTGGGATATTCCCCCTTGATTTTCAGTCCCGCTTCATTTACCTCGGACGAATCATCTTTTTTTTCGACCGTCTTCTGAGACCGTGTTCGAAAAATGACTGCTTCGCAAATCCACAGCCACCGGAAGGGAAAGCACATGGGCGGATTGTTTGGCGTCGTTTCAACGGTGGACTGCGTTTCTGAACTTTATTACGGCACGGATTACCACTCCCATTTAGGCACCCGCCGCGGCGGCATGGCCGTGGGCAACAATAAAGGTATCCAACGGGCCATCCATAATATCGAAAACAGTTATTTCAGGACCAAGTTCGAAGCAGACCTGAACCGCTTCCACGGTAATTTCGGCATCGGCGTGATCAGCGACACCGACCCCCAGCCGTTGATCGTCGGCTCCCACATGGGCACCTTCGGCATCGTCACCGTGGGCAAGATCAACAACCAGGAGGCGCTGGTCAAGAGGGCCTTCAAGCGAAAAAGCTACTTTTCCGACACCACGGCCGGTGAGGTACACCCCACCGAAGTCGTGGCCATGCTCGTCTGCGAAGCCGACAGCTATGCAGACGGCATCAAAAACGCCCAGGCGGCCATCCAAGGTTCATGTTCGATGCTCCTGCTCACCGAACAGGGCATCTTTGCCGCCCGCGACCGTTTGGGGCGGACCCCCTTGACCCTCGGCTGCCGCGACGGTGCCTTTGCCGTCAGCTCCGAAACCTGCGCCTTTCCCAACCTGGGCTACGACGTGGATCACTGCCTGGGTCCCGGCGAAGTGATCCAGATGAGCCCGGACGGCTGGGAGCAGCAGTCACCCCCCGGCGAATCCATGCAGGTCTGCGCTTTCCTGTGGGTCTACTACGGCTACCCGGCGTCGGAATACGAGGGCATCAATGTGGAGGAAGTGCGCAACCGCTGCGGCGCAGCCCTGGCCAACAATGACGACACGCCCGTGGATTTCGTGGGCGGCATCCCGGATTCGGGCATCGGCCACGGCATCGGTTACGCCAACCGACGCGGTCTGCCCTACCGGCGACCCTTCGTCAAGTACACGCCCACCTGGCCGCGCAGCTTCATGCCCCAAAGCCAGAAAATGCGCGACCTGGTGGCTCGCATGAAGCTGATCCCCGTTCCCCAGCTCATCGACGGTCAGCGCATTCTCTTCTGCGAAGATTCCATCGTGCGGGGCACCCAGTTGCGCGACAATGTGCAGGTGCTGTTCGAATACGGCGCCAAGGAAGTGCACATGCGGCCGGCCTGCCCCTGCCTGATTCACCCCTGCGAGTTTCTTAATTTCTCCACTTCCCGCTCCACCTTGGACCTCGCCGGCCGTACGGCGATCAAAAAGTTAGAGGGGGCCGAGGACCGGCATCTGGATGAATACGCCCGTCACGGATCGGAGAAGAACCTGGCCATGATCGACAGGATACGGGCGCAGTTGCACCTGACCACCTTGAAATACCAGCCCATGGACGACATGGTGGCGGCCATCGGCCTTCCCAAAGACCGGCTGTGCACGCACTGCTGGGACGGCACCAGCTACACGTAGAAGATCCACTGGAGGCGGCATCTTTTAGCCCAGGCCGGCGTTCCCGCTCTGTCAAAATGCTCAACGCCATCGACACCGCGGAAAAGATAATCACCGACATGCAGCATACCGTGTAGTTGGCAAGACATACCAATCGGTATAAGATAAAAAATGGATTCAAGGAGACGATCATGCCCGATGTTTACAAGCGACTAGCCAAGCACCTGGACAACCTGCCGACCGGTTACCCCAGCACCGAATCCGGTGTTGAACTGCGGATTTTGAAGCGCCTGTTTACCCCCGAAGAGGCGGAAATCGCCATCACCCTCACCATGATGCCTGAACCGGCAGCGGGGATTGCTGAGCGTACCAGCAGGGATGCCGCAGCGTTGGTCGAGACGCTGGCGGAGATGTCCCGAAAAGGGCTTATTTTTCGGATGTCCAAAGGCGACAAAACCCTTTACAGCGCCGCTCAATTCGTCATCGGCATCTGGGAGTATCATGTCAACAGCTTGGACGAAGATCTGATCCGGGATGTCAACGAATACATGCCCACCCTGATGAAAAAAGGCTTGCTGAGCGCCAAGACCCAGCAGTTGCGGGTGGTGCCGGTCGCCAAGAGCGTAACGACTGAGATGGCGGTCATGCCCTTCGAAGCGGCCGAAGCAATCATCCACAAACAATCCAAGATCATTGTCTCGCCCTGCATCTGCCGCAAAGAACAGAAAATGATCGGCAAGGGCTGTGACAAGCCCTCGGAGGCATGCCTGATCTTTGGCGCCGGTGCCTACTACTATGAGAAGAACGGCCTGGGGCGAGAAATCGACAAGGCCGAGGCATTGGACATCCTCAAAGCCGGGGTGGACGCCGGCCTGGTGCTCCAGCCGGGAAATCAGCAAAAATCAATGAACATCTGCATGTGCTGCGGCTGCTGCTGCGGTGTTCTTAAAAACCTGAAAACCCTGGACAAGCCTGCCGAGGTGATCCATACCAACTACTATGCCCAGGTTGACGAAAAATTGTGTACGGCCTGCGAAGCCTGCGTGGAACGATGCCAGATGGACGCCATCACCGTCGATGAAGCCGCTCGGGTCAACCTGAACCGCTGCATCGGCTGCGGCTTGTGCGTCACCGACTGTCCCACCGAGGCCATCACCCTCGGGCAGAAAGCCGAAGACTGCCGCTATCTGCCGCCGAAGAATGTATTCGAAACCTATATGAACATCGCCCAGGAACGCGGGCTGATTTAGGCAGACGGTCATGGCCCACGGTCCTATGCCTACATGGGCGGGGGCGGTTAGGGATGCCACGTCGAGGCAGCCTTTGGCCCAGGCCGGTGTTCTCGTGTTTTTTAGCACGCAGTGAAGCTTCAGCGCTATCCTCGACGTAGCGCCGCTGCGCCGGCGGTTTCAAAAGCCCTGCGGCCTTGTCCTGAACCAAAATCTGCCACATACGGGCGATCACTGCTGAAAATGGAAAAATTTGTTTTGAAAAGCAACTGCCCGGCAAGGAGCAAACCATGAAATTTTTGAAACGAATTTTCGGCATTTGTGAAACACCCATGCCTAAAGATCAGCAGGCCTGGTCTGTACAGAAGGGAGTCGTTCGCATCAACCTGTCCCGGATGCCGGAATTGAAGCCCCCCGGCAGCGGTGTACGCCTGGAGGGCCAGGGGCTCGACCTTCGGCTGCTGGTCCTGCATGGCGACGATGGACACTACCACGCCATCGCCAACCGCTGCACC
>JAGTUY010000203.1 GCA_018224455.1 Desulfosarcina sp. | reverse complement strand
ACCAACGCCTGACCGCCCACGAACGGGTGGAACAGCTCCTCGTCTTCGACCACCAGGAGCGTCCCCTGATCATGCAGTGCGACACCACCGGCGACGGCCGCTTCGACACGCGCCACGAATTCGAGGAGGGCCGCCTGGCCCGATCCACCCGGAATACGGACGGGGACGACAAGGTGAATGTCTGGCAGACCTACCACAATGACCTGCCCGTGGAGCAGAAGACCGACGGCGACGGGGACGGCCGCGTCGAACGGGTGGTTCTGTTCGATGAGAAAGGCCGGCCGCGCCTGAGCCGGCACGACCTGGACGCCGACGGCGCCTTCGAGACCGTGCGCCATTATCTGGAGGGCGAGATCGCCCGCCAGGAAAAGGACGATAACGGCGACGGCAACGTCGATATCGTTCTGGAATTCGAGAACGCCCAGCCGGCCATGCAGAAACGGGACACCAACCATGACGGCCGCTTCGATGTCACCACCTGGTACCAGAACGGGCAACCGCAAAAAGAGGAGAAGGACACCAATTTCGACGACAAGGCCGACGTGTTCGTGACCTTCGATAAGGATGCCCAGCCGCTCAAGATAGAAGAGGACACCCGCTACTCGGGCCGCATCGACCGCATCCGCCATTTTGCCAAAGGCATCGTGAGCAAGGTGATCGCCGACGGTGACGGGGATGGTTTCCTTGAGACTTATACCTTTTTCAAAGACGGCAAGCTTTCCACCCAGACCCAGGACACCAACAAGGACAACCACCCCGACATGACCCTTTTTTTCAATGACAAGGAGGAAAAAATCCGCGTGGAGAGCGATACGGACCATTCCGGCCGCGTGGACGCTTGGGAGTATTTTACGGACCAGGTGCTGACGCGCGCCGAGCGGGACACCAACAACAACGGCCGGGTGGACCTGAAGGTGGTTTACCGGGATGCCGAGCGTCAGCGGATGATCCAGGACCGCGACCATGACGGCCAATTTGAAACCACCCAGCGGTTCGACCGGGCGCCCTGGTGCATGGTGATGGAGGTGGATGCGGACCTGGATGGAACCCCCGAGGGGGTTTATTCCTATCGGGCCGGTGTGCTCCGGGAAAAGGTGGTGGACGAGAACGGCGACGGCCGTTTTGATCTGAAGGAGATCTACGACGAGAAGGGCAAGATCACCCGCAGCGAGGAGGACCCGGATGACGAGGGCCGCTTCCGGCTGGTCTGGTTATATGATGACACCGAAACGGCGATCAGTTCAGAGAAGGACCAGGATGGCGATGGTCGGCCCGACATCTGGTACACCTACGAAAACAACCGCCTGAAGACGGTAGCCGAAGACACCAACGCCGACGGGAAACCGGATCTGTGGGAAGCGTACGACGAGTCCGAAGCCCTGGTCAACCGATCCAGGGATCTCAACGACGACGGGGTGGCGGATGTCGAAGAAGTTGCCGGGGGAAGTTGAGTTTGTCTGGTTGGTTGCGTTGGTTCGATTGGTTTGATTCGTTGAAATCGTTTGGGTCGTTGAAATTGGGGAAGCATTGTCGGATCGGAAGCGCTATCGGTATCGAAAAATGACGTACCTATAACATTCCACCCCCCCATAGCCTGATTCACCCAATAATAAGGAGTTTTGGATCATGTTCGATTTTCTTGCCAAGGGAGGCGTTCTGGTGGGTCCGATTCTGCTCTGTTCGGTGATCGCCCTGGCCCTTTTCCTGGAACGCCTGGTCCGGTTCGGCCGGGTAAAGATAAGAGGCAACGGACTGGTTGCCAGTGTCTCCAAACACCTCAGAAATGGTGAAGATCACCAGGCGTATGAGGTCGCCAGCCAGGACGCCTCACCCATGGGAAGGATTTTCACCCAGGCCATGGAGGTCAAGAATCAGGACCGGGAGACCCTGGAGGCGGTGCTGGTGCACGCCACCGAAGCGGAAACCCGGAGCCTTTCCCGCTACCTGCAGGCTCTGGCCACCATCGGCAACATCACTCCCCTGCTGGGTCTGCTCGGGACCGTGCTGGGAATGATCAAGGCCTTCATGGTCATCCAGGAGATGGGCGGCAAGGTCAATGCCGCCGTCCTGGCCGGCGGCATCTGGGAGGCCATGCTGACCACGGCCCTGGGGTTGGCCGTGGCCTTGCCCACCATGGTGGCCCACAGCTACCTGTCGGCCCGGGTGGACCATTATGAAACCCAGCTTCAGGATGGAACGGTGGCGTTCCTTAAATCCATCGGCTTTAACCTTCACGGTCATATCCACGCCGGCAAGGCGCACACGCACACCCATGCCCACAATTGACAGGAGTTGATCCATGCTCGTTCATGCCAAACGGAAACAACGCTATTCGGTGCAGATGCCCATGACATCGCTGATCGACATTGTCTTCATGCTGCTGATCTATTTTCTGCTGACCACCAACTTCATGGTCGATGAGGGCATCAAGATCAAACTGCCCCAGGCCGGGGCGGCGGCGGCGCAAACCGAAGAGACCATCACGGTTTACGTGGATGCCCAGGGTCGCGCCTATATCAACGAAGAAGAGGTTTCCATGGCCCGGCTGTTCGATCGGCTCAAGGAGAAGCTCGGATCCCGGGAAGACGAACTGGTCGTGGTGCGGGCCGACCGGTCGGTGATGCTCAACAAGGCGGTCAAGGTGATGGACGTGGCCAAAGCCGCCGGTGCGGGAAGACTGTGCCTGGCCACGGAAAAGGAATTGTAGGCATCATGCACGCGCAGGGCTCCACCTCGGCAGCGGATCGGCGGCCTTCGGCCAACTGGCTTCTGCGGGGGCTGATCGTCTTCTCGATAGCGGTCCACACCGTCATCTTCTTTCATATCTCGGGGATCTACCGGTCGAGTACGTTGACGTTCATCGAAATGTCCCTTCAAAACATCGACCGGCCGACGGCAAGGGATATCCCGCGGCCGCGCATGCGCCCCAAGCCCCCCGATCCCAGGGACCCGGTAAAAAAGATCCATGTGGTGCCCAAGCCCGTGCCGCGCATCCGGCCGCTGGCCATGGCTCCCGTGGACAGCCATTTACTCGACTCGCTCATGGAGGCCATCAGCGCACCGGAGGTCCCCCAGATGCCGAGTGCGGATTCATCCGACTGGGTGCCGGGTTTCCAGTCCCATGAGGCGGCCGGTGAATTCATGACCGCCGCCAGCTACCTGGACATGGTGCGGCTGAAGATCGAGAGCCGCAAGCGCTACCCGGAGGCGGCCAAGGCCCGGAGCGTCGAAGGGCGGGTCACCATCCGTTTCGTCTTGCTGACCGACGGCAGTGTGCGCGATATCGCCGTTGTCAGGGGTTCCCGGAGCAAGGCCCTGAATACGGCCGCCCTCGCTGCCATACGCGATGCGGTGCCGTTTCCCCGACCGCCGGCCAACCTTTTCAAGGGGGATCAGCCCATGGAATTGACAATTGTTTTCGAACTGACGTGACACGCCGAGGATCGAGAGGAGGTGATCTCAAACGGACAGAAAAATTGGTGGGGGAGAGCCGTCGACTCCGGCATCGGATGCCATATCCCCGGAACGAATGAACCGGTTCTTTTTCGTGTCTCCCGATGGCCAGCAGACCACCGCGTCAAACCGTGCTAAGGGCATCTATGGGTCCGACCTCCCGCTTAAGGGATCCGGGACATACGTTGCCGTGGCGCTTCCGGTCAACGGGTTCTCCACCAAAACCCCCGACGGGTACCAGCGGGGGAAAAGCCGCAAGAACGTCGATAACCAACAAAGTTCTCTTCGCAAGGGGCGACGCACCCGCGTGCAATCTCAGATAAAGGGAGCATTGCCTGTGAAACGTGTGCCGGTCATTGCTGCCGCTGTTTTGTCAACGGCATTGATTGTTCCGGCATGGGGCATCGCCTT